>JAUYED010000023.1 GCA_030691525.1 Bacillota bacterium
TCTATCTCGGGCTTTTCTTCCACGATCTCGATGCGCGGGGGCGCTGCCAGCATGCTTGTCTTGCGCGCTTTAGCGTGCTTCAGCTTGATTTCGGCAAGCTCGTCAAGTATCACCCGCATCAACCTGCCCTCGCTGGCAAGGATGGCGCGGAGTTTCACTATCAGTTGCTTTACTTCTTCATATTCGGCTTTGAGTTTTTCGATCTCCAGCCCCGTGAGCCGCTGCAGCCGCATGTCCAGTATGGCCTGTGCCTGGAGCTCGCTGAGTTTGAAGCGTTCTATCAGTTTTTCCTTAGCTTCCTTCGGGTCCCTGCTTCGGCGGATGATTCGGATCGCTTCATCAATATTGGAAACGGCGATCATCAACCCTTCGAGGATATGCTCCCTTTTTTGGGCAGTTTCAAGGTCATACTTCGTACGCCGCATCACTACGTTTTTCTGGTAAGCCACGTAATAGGCAATGATGTCCATCAGCCCCATCAACTGCGGCTTGCCGTCGGCGATTACCACCATGTTGATGCCAAAGGTGGTCTGCAGGTCCGAATATTTTAGCAGGTAATTCAGTATCTTATTGGGGTCGGCGTCCCTGCGCACCTCGATCACAGCGCGCATGCCGTCCCTGTCCGATTCGTCGCGGATGTCCGCGATGCCCGTCAGGACGCCTTTTTTCTCTTCGCTTAGCTTTAATATCTTTTCCAGCGTTGAGGCCTTGTTCACCTGGTAGGGCATCTCGGTGATGACTATGCTCTGCTTGCCGTTGGCGCTTTTTTCGATGCGCGTCCTGGCGCGGATGAATACCCTGCCTCTGCCCGTCTCGTACGCTCTTCTTAACTCCCCCTCATCAATGAGGTATGCGCCGGTGGGGAAATCGGGGCCCTTTATTATCTGAAGCATTTCGTCCAGTTTGATTTTGGGATTTCTGATGTAGGCAGCCACTCCGTCAATGACTTCACCAAGGTTATGCGGGGGGATATTGGTAGCAAAGCCCACCGCGATGCCTGAAGCGCCGTTGACCAGAAGGTTGGGGGACCTTCCCGGCAGCACGTCGGGCTCTTTCATCGTATCGTCAAAGTTCAGAGAAAAATCAACCGTGTCCTTCTCGATATCGCGCAGCAGTTCGAGGGAGATAGGGGAAAGCCGTACTTCGGTGTAGCGCATGGCCGCAGCGCTGTCCCCGTCAATGGAGCCGAAGTTGCCGTGCCCGTCCACCAGCGGCGCGCGCATATTGAAATCCTGCGCCATCCTGACCATGGCGTCATAGACCGAAGTATCCCCATGAGGGTGGTACTTGCCCAGCGTGTCCCCCACGATGCGTGCCGACTTTCTGTGCGGCTTGTCGGGGGTCAGCCCCAGTTCCAGCATCGTATAGAGGATCCTCCGCTGCACGGGCTTTAATCCGTCTTCAACACGCGGCAGCGCGCGCTCCATGATGACGTATTCGGCATAGGGCATGATGCAATTATGTATCACGTCCTCCATGGGAAGGCTGGTAATGGTGGCTTTCTGTTCAATAGATGTCTGCTCTGTCTTTTTCGGCGCCATCATTTCACCCCCATTTTCGCAAAGCGGTCAACCCTGTTGAAGTTGGCGTGCTCGCTGATGTATTCCTTGCGCGGTTCCACCTTATCTCCCATCAGGATGGTGACCATGTGCTCTGCTTCGGCAGCGTCTTCTATCGCGACGCTCACCAATGCGCGGTTTACTGGGTTCATCGTCGTTTCCCAGAGCTGCTCGGGGTTCATTTCTCCCAGCCCTTTATACCGCTGGACGCTGTACCCTTTTATCCCTTTCGTCTTTTGCTCCAATTCCTTATCGGTATAGGCATACTCCTGCCTGCTTGCTTTCGTGATCCTGTAAAGCGGCGGCTGGCCGATATAGATATGCCCCTTGGCGATCAGTTCCCGCATGTAGCGGAAAAAGAACGTCAGAAGGATAGCCCTTATGTGCGCTCCGTCCTGGTCGGCGTCCGAGAGGATGATGACTTTATCGTATCTGAGCCCTTTGATGTCAAAGTCCTCGTCTATGCCCGTTCCCAGCGCTGCGATGATGGTACGGAATTCTTCATTGCTCAGTACCTGGTCCAAACGCTTTTTTTCGACATTCAGGGGCTTGCCCCGAAGCGGCAGGATTGCCTGGAACCTTCTGTCCCTCCCCTGTTTAGCGCTGCCGCCTGCGCTGTCGCCTTCCACGATGAAGATCTCGTTTTCCCGCGCATTCCTGCCCGTGCACGCCGCAAGCTTCCCTACCAGCGGGGCACTGTCCAGCTTGTTTCTCTGGCGCGCCACGCTCTTGGCCTTGCGCGCTGCCTCGCGCACCTTGGCGGCCTGCATCGCTTTTTGCATTATCATTGCCGAAACATTCGCGTTTCGCAGATCCTCCATAAATTTAGCCATCTGCTCTGTCACGATGGTTTCCACCGCTAGCCGCGCCTCGGTATTGCCCAGCCGCGTTTTGGTCTGTCCTTCGAACTGGATATCGTGCATTTTGAGCGAGATGATGGCCGTCATGCCTTCCCGGCAGTCCTCGCCGGCAAGGTTTTGGTCTTTTTCCTTGAGCAGCCCGCTTTTTCGCGCATAATCGTTCATCACTTTTGTGATGGCAGCCTTGAACCCTGTCTCGTGTGTTCCGCCTTCGGTGGTCGGTATGTTGTTTACGTATGAGAAAATGCCCTCGGTATATGAATCGTTGTATTGCAGCGCAATATCTACGATGATCCCGTCTTTCTGCCCCTCTAAGTGGATGGGATTATCATGAAGCGGTGTTTTGTCTTTGTTGAGATAGGCCGCGAAGTCAGTGATCCCGCCGTCAGCGGAGAATTCCATTTTTTTGTGAGCATTGCCCAGGAGCGCCCTTTCATCCACAAGCGTCATCTTTACGCCGCGTGTCAGAAAGGCAAGCTCCCTGAGCCGCCGGCTTATCAACTCGCTGCTGAAGCTTATATCCTCAAAAACCGTGTCGTCGGGCATGAAGGTGATCCTGCTGCTCGTTCCCCTGGCATTCCCGATTTGGGCAAGCGGCGCCACGGGCTCGCCGATCCGGAATTTTCCCGAGCTGTCGGTTCCGGTGCGGAATTCCTGCTTGTAAAGCTTTCCGCCTACGCTCACTTCCGCTACCAACCACTTGGACAGCGCATTTACCACCGCCGCGCCAACGCCGTGCAGCCCGCCTGAATACGCATAGCTGCTGTTGTTGAATTTCCCTCCTGCGTGCAGGCGCGTGAATACTACTTCCACGCCCGAAACGCCAAGCTGGGGGTGCGGGCCTACAGGGATGCCACGCCCATTGTCCTCAACAGTCACAGAGCCGTCGGAGTGCAGTGTGATGGTGATCTCGCTGGCAAACCCGTTGCTTGCTTCGTCCACCGCATTGTCCACAATTTCCCATAGGATGTGGTGCAGTCCACGTTGGGCTGTGGTGCCTACATACATGCCCGGCCGCATGCGCACCGCTTCGAGGCCTTCCAGGACTTGTATGTCATTAGAAGTGTACCCTTTCGTCATCTGTGACCTCCCGCATACATTACGATTATAAGATACCATATGGCTTATAAAAATCAAGGCACTAGGTTGCTGATAAAGCACTAATGCAAAGTAAACTTCAAACAGTGATGCGACAGCTTTTACAGCATCCCTTCTTCAACTTTGAAAATCATCCGTGACGCGGCAATCCGTCCCCTTTATATCATTGCTTCGAAGCCGCATTCAACGTAGCAATTCCTGAATTGTAGATTGTACGGGAAGCCCCCCTCCCAAAAACTTAATAGTATTTATTGCCATTTTGAAGTGCTTTTAAAAACAGGCGTCTGCGGAAAACATAGAAGAGTAAAGCAATCATACTTAAAGGAGTGTATCATTAATGAACATTACTGCGCTCATACTCGTCATCATCGGCGCACTGAACTGGGGACTGGTCGCCATCAGCTCCAAAGCAAACCTTTTAGGGCTGATCTTCGGCGACCCCAATGGCCTCATCCCCCGCATCATTTATGCCATCATCGCGCTTGCCGGCCTGTGGTGCATCACCTTCTTTTTCAGAAGGGAGCCAATCATCCGCGAGAGGAAATAAGTTTTTTATGGCATAACATTGGACTTGCCCGCAGGTTGTTTATAAACCGGCGGGCTTGGCCCATTTACGATACGGCAATCTCATGGCTGTCTTTATAGTCGGTTTAATCAAACGAAGTAACCTGTCCCTCAACGGGGTGTGGGCTTGGGAAGAGGGGTGAAACCCCTTTCCCAAATACCCAAGAAGCCCCCCTCACAACCTTATGCATAGCGCCATATCTTCTCTCCGGTTATAGTATAAAGCGCAACCCCTCTGCCGCGTGCCGTGAAAAGCGCCGCCGAAGTGGGTGCCACAGTGGACAGGAGCGCAGGCACCCCGCATCTGGCAGCATATGCTACCGCTTCGCCGGTGATACAGCCGCCTACCACTACTGCAGCGCGTCGGACTGCCATGCCCGAAAATATTAGAAACCCCAGGGTCTTGTAAAATGCGTTGGTCAGGAAAATATCCTGAAAGTACCTGATTTTCTCCCCGTCGCTGACGCCGCAGGCAAAAAGACAGTCGGCATCGGGCTTGACGCGCTCCATATCCAGCATGTCCATGGCTGCTCTGGCTGCTTCGCCTACCCGTTTGGTCCTCAATTTGATATATGAGGGCTTCCGGGCAAGGGCTTCCACGTCCGCCTGGATGAAGGGCATCGCCGCGATAGTTCCCAAAGCGGGCGGCCTGCCATCAAGAAGCCGCGCTCTCAGCCGGGTAACTTCGTCTGTACGGACCAAACCCAAAGCAGCCAGCTTGCCCAGCACTAACATGTCAACGTCAAGCGGCGTACACCCCGTATCCGCAGCAAGTTTTCCGTTGAGGTAAATGAGGCAGTGAAGCTCCGTCTTCGCAGGGGGCGGCTCCTGCTCCGTTCCTTTGGCTCTGGCAGGCATATATGCGCCGATTTTTTGTATCCTATCGTCAATTTCTATTTGCATTTTTTGATTCCTCCACAACTTTTGGAAGGGTTGTGCATTCAACTAAATTGTTCCTCAAAAACTGCAACTGGAAGCATGGTAAAACGTGGTATTCTTTTACCTTTTTTCGTACTCTTCTTCTTTTTCCTTTTTTTCGCCCAGACCCCGGCGGATAGGAGGAATGATGGCGGCCGCGATCACACCGCCTGCAACGCCCGTGATCAACTGCGCCCATATCATAGAAAACGTCAAAGTTGTCGAAAGCACGGATGCCTTCTGGGCGTCAGGTGCGAGGAGTATCAGCGCCGGCAGTATCGCAAATGTCATCGGCGCCCACATCACGCCGAATTTCAATGCCCCGCCCGCAATCGCGCCCACATACATGGAGCCAGGAAACCTTGCCTTTTTCGCCAGCAGCCAAAAGACCGTGACTATTGTGATATTCCCTGCCGCCACTACGGGGAGCATCACCGCAAAAGCCATTTGTCCCTGCAATAAAGCCGCGGCCGGCGTGAGCACCCCGATGATGACGCCGCTCCAGAAACCTGCATAGCCCGCAGCGACGCAAAGCGTCAGGTTGACGAGCATCCCGATGATCAGCGTCGAAAGGTCAAAAGGGCCCAGATGAACAGCGGACATCGCCGGCAGTATGGCATCTAAAGTTTGAAACAGGAGTGCCAGCCCGAGCAGTACGGCTGTTTTCGCGATCCAGACCGCAGGGTTTCTTTTTCTTCTTTTGCCCATAAAGTGCATCCTTCCTCCAAATGATGATCTCAAGACAGCAGACTGAATTAATTTATCAACATCTCAGTTATTATGCCAAATTACTTTTAGAAAAATAAAAGATATGAAAAGAAAGGGTTGAAGCAAAGGGGGCGATTCGCAACCTATATCTTGACTATGCTTTATACATTGCTACGAAAATAGCGGCACATGCAATCCTTCTTTCCCAAAAGGCAGGGGCTTATGCCCTTGGGGGCGCAGCCCCCAAAAGGTAATGTTCCCCTCCCGCTCTTATAAACCTGATATTATCTCTCAGATTGTTAACGGGAGGGGTCAGGGGTGAGCATATTTATTAAGAACAACCTACCCCGATATTTCACAATCTGTTTGAAATTGTCTCGGGGTGTGGGCTTGGGAAGAGGGGTGAAACCCCT
>JAUYED010000065.1 GCA_030691525.1 Bacillota bacterium
GGCTCCGCCTGAACAAACGGGCATGTCACCCGTACATCCTCCCCGCCGGGCACAGGTACGGCTTTTATATGCGGAAGAAACACTATATCGGGTTTCAGATCCAGCAATGCCATAAGCGTGCCGTGCGCCTGTTCCATAGGCCAGCAAAAGGCCGCTCCCTTGCGTATGCAGCCATGTGGATCAAACCCCTCCGGCATCACCACATCATACCCGAGCGATTTAAAGAAGCCATAGTATAAAGGAAACAGCGTAGCAGTCATAAGAGACCTGTTTATGCCTACTTTGATGCCGTTACCGGCTGCTGTATACCGCTGGTTCTTCATGCAGGTCTCCATAACCAGCCGTTCACGGAGCGCGACCAGGTCCATCGAACCGATATCGGAATCGGGAATACGGTTAAATATATTGTAATACTTGTTGCACGCGCCGCCAAAGGGGTATACCCGCTGTTCTATGCGGATACGGTTGACACTGCACTTGCGGTCGCACTTCTCGCTTCCTCCGGTGCAGACAAAGGGTTCCTCATAATATACATTACGGGAAGCGAGCTCTGTCAGGTTGAACGATCGCGGCTCGACTTGCCCCGATTCAAGCTGGGACATGGTTTCGAGCGCTACCCCGTAGGCGCCCATGAGCCCTGGTTCGGGCGGTACGACTATCTCCCTGCCTGTCAGCGCTGCCATAGCCGCAGGGACAGCGCGGTTGTAACATACTCCGCCCTGCATGAAAACCCTTTGGCCAACGGCACGGTTGCCCTTTACACGATCAAGGTAGTTCATACATATGGAATAGACCAGCCCGGCAGCGATATCCGGTTTGGAAACGCCGTTTTGAATGGCCATTTTTATATCGCTGCCTATGAACGCGGAACACTGGTCATTGAAATCCGGTGGCCGAAGGCTGCTCATGGCCACATCGCCTATATCTTCAGTCAAAAGGTTCAAAGACTCTAAAGCAGATTCTTCAAGGAACGAGCCCGTGCCTGCCGAGCAGGCCTCATTCATGGCATAATCGGAAGTCACGCCATTTGTCAGGAATGTATATTTCGCGTCCTGCCCGCCGATCTCAAAAATGGTGTCCACCTCAGGGTCGAAGTGAGCAGCCGCACGTGCATGAGCGATGATCTCGTTTATGATGGAAGGGGTCAGAGCATGCAGCCCTGCGATCTGACGGCCGGAACCTGTCACTCCCAAGCCGATTATTGAAACCGGTACACCCAAGCGCTCATGTATCGCTGCGTAGCAGCAACGGGAAGCGCTGACAGGATCGCCATTCGTACGAAGGTATACGCTTGCCAGTATGGCCTTGTCGCATTTTCGGACCAGCACCGCTTTTGTAGTAGTGGAGCCCACGTCCAACCCCAGAATGCATACATCGTTTGCGCAGCCATCGGCCTTGACAAGATCCATGAACCGAACACGGGATAAAAACTTGCTGAGAGGGGGATGCACGGAGAATTCGCAACTGTGGTTTACAAATAAATCGCCGGAGGTCGGAACCGGCAGGGTTTCATGTGATATTGCCCACAGGGCGGCGCCAAGCGCTTCAAAACAGAGGCCATAGTGTGGTACAGTGACATCGAGGCCTGCTTCATGCAGGAACCTGACCATAATGTGGTTGGACGAGCTTCCGCCTATCAGCAGTATGCGTCCGGGTTCATCCCAATTTAAAAGCTCCATCAGCTTTTCCGCCATCATTCTACACAGCCCGGCTACCACCTGAGCTTTCGATGCACCCTTGTTCAACGCATGTGTACAGTCGCTTTTGCAAAAAACGCTGCACCGTCCGGCAACATGATAAGGGTTGCCCGTATCAGCTGCTTCCATTGCCTCCTGAATCGTCAGGTTCATACGTTTTATCTGCTGCAGAAAAAATTCACCTGTTCCCGAGGCGCACTTGTTTCCCGAATGTACATCTATGACCCGGCCATTGTGATCCAGCTTGTAAACCATATAGTTTTCTCCGCCTGCGCTCACAACAGTCTGGGCAGTATGTCCGCCCCGAGCCCAGTACGAATATGCAGCTTCCAACGCCTCCGGCTCAGAAAGGTTTGTCATATTGAGGAAAAACCTTGATTTACGCCCTGTTACTGCTACACGGTCGGCTGTATTGACTATGGGGTCCTTCAACAACGCAGCCATTACGGCAAACGGATTCCCTTCATGGGGGATCGAGCGCGTTTCTTTAACCAGTGGCTGGGAGGTATCGGATCCCACCTTCACAACAGTGATGGTAGAAGCACCGATGCAGATGCCTGTAGTTAACATAAATCCACCTGTCTGTGCATTATTATCTCGTCTGATTAAGCCCTTTACCATTTTGTAAACTTATGTTTATCAAGTGTACCAAAAGTTCAAATGCTCAACAATGTTTTTCCCTGAAAACGAAACTGTTATGAATACCGTATTTTTATCCTATTCCGCTTTCATCTCCAAGGCCTTTTCCTTGCCATCAATGATCTCCATAGACAGCTTGACAGAATCACCGATGGCGGAATCTATATCGTCATCCGTGACGCCAAGCTCCTGCTTGATGATGCTTCCATCAATGAATGTTCTGGCGGTCATCAGTTCTGCAAGCGCTACCGTGTCAAGCCCGGGCTCTATTCCATTCCTTGCATACTCCTTCATAACCTTCCTTCCAAACATGCGGAATAGGAAAGCCGGGATGGTTATGATCTTCTTTTTCGGCGAGCCCATATATTTATTGATTATCCTCAAAAGTTCGACCCATGTCATATTATAGCATCCCACAGGATAACATGTCTTGGCCATGCCTTTTTCCAGAGCACCGGCGATGCATTGCGCGGCCTGTTTGACGGTTATCATAGTCGTTCCGCCCTTAGGGTACAGCGTTATCTTCATGGCTTTAAGCCGCTCGACCAGGAATACCCAGACCGGTTTGCGGCCCGGCTGGACGCCAAATATATATGGAAGCTCCAAGACCATGACATCCATATCATCATCTGAATAAGACAGCGCCGTTTTCTCCTGAACGATACGGCTGCGGATATATGGATGCTTATCACACAGGCGCATTTCCGGCCATATCTTGGCAAAGTATGAAAAGTATGAACCGAGTATGACGCAGCGCCTTACGCCGCATTCCTTCGCGAGGCTCAACAGCCGGTCAACGGGCGCGATATTATATTTCACATAGGCATCATAAACAGGCGCCGGAAACTCGATGCGTTCATCTACGCCGGCCGCAAAAACGAATCCATCGCAGCCCGTCATATGCGTTTTGATTTCTTCATCTGACAGTTCCAGATAGTTACCGAGGCATATTTTCATCTCTTTGGGGATGCTTTTGCCTTCAGGAATGGGCGGAAGCGAAATGGAGGACACCTCGTGCCCCCGCGAGATAAGTTCAGCTGCTCCCGCAGATCCCAGGAGCCCTGTGCCGCCTATCATAAAAACTTTCATTTTTGCATACCTCTTTTATTATTTGTTAAAAAACCGAGGATTAATCAAACAAATCGGATTTATAGCTGCAGAATATTATATCACGAAGCGTTATCAGAAAAGCAACACTGCTTTCAAGGTGCCAAAAGTGTAAGGATTACATTCATACTTTTGCTTCAATCACCAGTAATTGAATATCATACATTTGATCTTGCCGGGCAAAAATGAAACGGGAGGTGATAATATTTTTAAGAAGAGTATAACTATTATAATGATCATTATAATGGTTTTTTGTTTTATACAGGCGGCTGGAGCAGAAAGCAAGGTCTACACCGTGCGGGCAGGCGATACCATGTGGGGTATTGCCAGAAGGTATGAGATCGGGCTTGACGAGCTGAAAAAAGCCAATCCGCAGATCAAAAACGCATCGCTCATTTACGTTGGGCAGAGGATAACCATCCCCGAGGCGTCGCCGCTGAGAACGCTTGAAGATCAGGTGGTAGTCCTGGTCAACAGGGAGCGTGTGAACCGCGGGCTTGCCCCGCTGAAGGTGAATTGGGAGCTGGCGCGCGTGGCAAGGTATAAATCTCAGGACATGGTCAATAAGCGCTATTTTTCTCATACTTCGCCTACGTACGGCTCGCCATTCAGGATGATGGAGGATTTCGGCCTCCGGTTCTCCGCTGCAGCGGAGAATATCGCCATGGGGCAGAGGACGCCTGCAGAAGTCATGGCGGCATGGATGAGCTCGGCAGGGCACAGGGCAAACATCCTCTCAAGCGCCTTTACACAGATAGGCGTAGGGGCAGCAAAAAAAGCGGACGGGACGCTCATCTGGACGCAGATGTTTATCCGGCCATAGATAAAAAATCCCCGAATATACTGTTCTGCATTATCCGGGGATTGATATCGGCTGTCAAAGGCACCATCAACATGATGGAGACTATCAGATCGTCAGAGGTGCTGTATAACGATAAGACAAAGGATACGAAAAATATAAGAAATCTAACGTATGCAGGCGATCCAAATAGGAGGTACTACCATGCTAGGGATAATGGCACAAACCCT
>JAUYED010000082.1 GCA_030691525.1 Bacillota bacterium
ATCCTGAAGAATGGTGAGAAGTATCTCTTCCCTGTTTTGCAACGACATAACACTCATCGCCTTTACTGTTAATTCAATGGCAAAACGCATTGTATATATGTTTCTAACAATAATATATATCGGGGCAGTGTGATTTTTCAAGCCCCCATGCCTCCAAGCGCTGCTGAAGATGTTATAATGCTAAAGAACTGTAATTAATGCCAAAAAACCCTTTGCGAAGGAGAACATAATGATCCTCAATATCGTTAACCTCGGCCTTATTGAATACAAGGCGGCGCTTGATTTACAGTACGCGCTTCTGGAAAAAAGGAAGCGCAATGAAATCGGGAGCACACTCCTGCTTCTGGAGCACCCCCATGTCCTGACGCTCGGGAAAAGGGGGTCGCGCGAGCACATCTGCGCGGACATTTTGGAATTGAAAAAACTGGACATACCGGTTATCGAAGTCAACCGCGGAGGAGACATCACCTACCACGGGCCGGGACAGATAGTGGGCTATGCCATCTTTCATGCCAGCGACTTTGATCGGGACATCACCGGATTCGTAAAAAATATATCTTCTGCACTCATAGAACTGCTGAAACAGAGCTACGGCATCGAAGCCCGCGCAGAGAGGGGTAAGTTTGCGGGTGTCTGGGTGGGAGAAAAAAAGATCGCAGCAATAGGAATCGCTATCGTAGATTCGGTGACCATGCACGGGTTTGCTTTCAATGTAAACACCGATCTGGAATATTTCGATATGATAAACTCTTGCGGGCTTTCCAAAGGGGTTACCTCAATAAAAGAGCTGACGGGGAAGAAAGCGGATATGAAAAAAGTTTGCCGGGACACCGCCGAGTATTTTGCCAGAGCGTTTGGCTGTGAAACGCGGCAGGTCTCCATAGAAGATTTATTGGCCGGCAGTAAACCAAATGAATATAGGGATGGAGGCGCTATATGGGAAATAAGCCCGAATGGCTGAAAGTAAGGCCATTATCCGGCCAAAGCGCAAAGGAAGTCTTTAGCATCCTGCAGGAGGGGGGCCTGAACACGGTATGCGAGGAAGCCGCATGCCCCAATATCGGCGAATGTTTTGCCAAGCGCACTGCCACCATCATGCTGCTGGGGCGGGTATGCACGCGCAACTGCACGTTTTGCGCCGTATCCAAGGGAAAAGCCGAACCACTTGACCCGCATGAGCCCAGGCGCATTGCCGAAGCCGTGAAAAAACTCGGGCTGAAGTATGCCGTACTTACATCGGTGACGCGGGACGATCTAACAGACGGCGGAGCAGGGCAGTTTGCTGAAACTATTAAGCAGATTCGAAGCTTCTGCGATCCGACTCCTGTTATCGAAGTTCTGGTACCCGATTTCGGCGGCGACGCAGCTGCGCTGAAAAAAGTTGTAGATGCAAAGCCGGATGTGATCGGCCATAATATCGAAACGGTACCGCGGCTTTACAGCGAAGTACGGCCGATGGCTTCATATGCCCGCTCGCTGGAGTTGCTCCAGCGTGTCAAAGAAATAGATAAGTCTATAACCGTCAAATCCGGCATCATGGCCGGCCTGGGGGAAACTCATGAAGAAATGCGAAACGCGATGACAGAACTTGCAAAGGCGGGGTGCGAAGTGCTGACAATAGGGCAGTACCTCGCCCCTTCAAAGCAACATCATCCGGTTGTCGAATACATCCATCCCGATATCTTCAAGAAGTACAAGGAGGAGGGGGAAAAGCTCGGCCTGAAGCTCGTCGTTTCAGGCCCGCTCGTCCGAAGCTCATACATGGCGGAGCAGGCCTTCAGTGAGCTGCCACGAGGTTGAACCGTTGCCCCTGGTGAGAATGGATATGCTGACGCACAGAATTGACATACGCTGGGGAACTATGGTATATCTATGGACAGTGAAGCCAAGAAGGTTTCAAAGCTCTCATCCATATACAAAATCAGACCCATGAAGGGCTGGAAAATAGCGCTCCCTTCGTGGGTTAGTTTTTGCCCGGAGTTGATGAGAAATGCACATGGCCGATGCTTTGATTTCCCCAGCCGTCGGGGGTGTGATGTGGGCTGCTTCAGCCGGGATGGCTGCTTACTCGATCAAAAAAATCCAGCCCGATATGGATAAAAAGAAAATCCCGCTGATGGGCGTGCTGGGCGCATTTGTCTTTACAGCCCAGATGATCAACTTCTCCATTCCCGGCACAGGTTCGAGCGGGCATCTTGGGGGAGGCGTTCTGCTTTCGGCATTGCTCGGGCCATATGCCGGATTCCTTACGATGGCCTCCATACTTATCATACAGGCGTTATTCTTTGCAGACGGCGGCTTGCTGGCTCTCGGCTGCAATATTTTCAACCTTGGATTTTTCGCATGCTTCATCACATATCCGCTGATATACAGGTTGATCATTAGAAAGGGCTATTCAGGGAAAAAGATATTTTTTGCTTCGCTGGCATCTTCCGTTGTAGCGCTTCAGCTCGGGGCTTTTTTTGTGGTATTGGAAACGCTGCTTTCAGGCAAGACAGAACTGCCATTTGGTACTTTTGCTATGCTCATGCAGCCAATTCATCTTGCCATTGGCGTGGTAGAAGGATTGATAACATCGGCAATACTGGCTTTCGTATGGAGAGCCCAGCCCGACCTGCTTGAAAAAACCGAACCGGGGAAGCCGATAGGCAGCATACCTATAAAAAAAATCGTTATATTTTTCATCGCAGCAGCCATGATCACCGGCGGAGTGCTCAGCTGGTTTGCGTCAACGAACCCTGACGGGCTGGAGTGGTCTATGGGGAAGGTTTCAGGCAAAACGGAGATTGCGGCGGTAGGAGGCATCTACGATTCTATGTCCCAAGCGCAGGAGAGCACCGCGTTCTTTCCCGATTACGGGTTCAAAGACGCCGGGGAAAGCGCAGGCGAAACGGGCAAAAAACCGGCGGCGTGGCCTGCTGCCCTCGGGGAGACGAGCGTATCCGGACTGGTGGGCGGCGCTATGGTGCTGGTGCTTACAGGGCTTACGGGGCTTGTCATCGGATTTGTCAAAAGGAAGAAGAAAAAACCGGAACGAAGCGCGACAGGGAGCCCGTAGCATATGTCTGACATCATAAAATCCCTCAAAAACCTGAAGGAGCTTGATGGGCTGGCACGCGAGGATTCGGCGATACACAGGATAAGTCCTGTTGCTAAGCTGGCCGTGACTCTTGCCTATATCGTTATCCTGACATCGTTCGGACGATATGAAACGACCAGCTTGCTTCCGTATGTGCTTTATCCTGTCATAGTATTTGCTGCATGCAATATAAAGGCAGGGCCGATACTGATAAGGACGCTCTACGTTTTGCCTCTTGTCGCCTTTATCGGAGTTTTCAACCTGCTTTTTGAAAAGGGCACATTCATACTGGGCGAGACGGCCGTTTCGGCGGGGTGGTTCACCTTGATGTCGCTGCTGCTTAAATGCTGCCTGAGCGTTGCCGCAGCGTTACTGCTGATGGCTACGACCGGCATGGACAAGATCGCGCATGCGCTCCGGAAACTCAAAGTCCCTAAATTATTCGTCCTTCAACTGGTGCTCACATATCGGTACATATCTGTTCTGATAGAAGAAGCAGGCTGCATCTCACGGGCGTATGCGTTGCGCTCGCCGAAGCACAAAGCCATCCGGCCACGCGCATGGGGGCCGCTGATAGGGCTCATGTTGCTGCGCACCTACGGAAGGGCACAAAGGGTTTATGACGCTATGTGCATCAGGGGCTTTGACGGGGATTACCTGACCTGCGGCAGCCCTAAGATGCGGGCAGGAGACTGGGCATTCATGCTTGGCTGGACGGCGGGATTCATCCTGGCAAGGATAGTTGATATTCCCGCATTCATCGGTAAACTGATAACAGGGGTCATGTGATGAGAGAAAGCATTATCGAAGCCAAAAATCTTTCTTATACCTACCCGGATGGGGTTAAGGCCATTGATGATGTATCTTTCAGGATCGGATACGGCGACTCTGTGGGTATTGTCGGAGCCAATGGCGCCGGGAAGTCCACGCTGCTGCTTCTGATGTTGGGAGTCATTCTTCCCAGCGAAGGGGAGATATTGGTGGAAGGGCTGAAGGTGGAGAAAAAGAACCTCCCGGAAATACGCCAGGCCATCGGGATGATATTCCAGGATCCTGACGACCAGCTTTTCATGGGTACGGTATATGAAGACTGCGCGTTCGGGCCGAGGAATTACGGGCTGGACGAGCCCGAAGTGGAAAAGCGTGTCTGTGCCGCGCTTGAGGCCGTGGGGATATCCCACCTGAAAGAACGCTCGCCACTCCGGCTCTCGGGCGGGGAGAAACGCGCCGCAGCCATTGCTACTGCGCTGGCGATGAACCCAAAGATCCTTGCAATGGATGAGCCGACGGCGTTGCTCGATCCCAGATCAAGGCGCAGGTTCATAGGGCAAATCAATGCCCTCGGTTTCACCAAGATCATCGCAAGCCACGATCTGGCTATGATACTGGATACCTGCAAAAAGACCATCGTGCTGAAAAACGGCAGAATCGCCGCAGCGGGCCCCACGCGCGGGCTGCTTCTGGACGAAAAACTGATGAAGGATTGCTTGCTTCTGACGTGAAAATACCCTTCCTTTCTGTTATAATTAACACTGATAGAGAAAGACGAAAGGGGTAATATATTGCGTATAGCGGTCATAGACGGACAGGGAGGGGGCATAGGAAAAGCCATCGTGGAAAAGCTGAGGCAATCTTTTGGCGATGCGATTGACATCCTTGCTCTAGGCACAAATGCGATGGCTACATCGTTCATGCTCAAAGCAGGCGCCAACGAAGGAGCTTCGGGAGAAAACGCGATAGTCGTCAATGCTTCAAAAGTTGAAGCCATCATCGGTACGATAGGCATCATTACTGCAAACGCTATGCTTGGCGAGATAACACCTGCCATGGCCAAAGTCATTGGAGAAAGCCCTGCAAAAAAGATCCTGCTACCACTGAACAAATGCAATATCGCCGTAGCCGGCACCAGAGCAGAGCCATTACCGCACTCTATTGACAGCGCAATCGAGATCCTCACAAAATATATGAAGGGTGAGCTATGATGTGTGAAGCCAATGTTTATATGGTAGATCGGGAAGGGAACGAAAAACTCATTATCGAGTCGGTTGACAAGGTGATATCCGAGGGCAAAAACATCACCTTGGAAAACATCTTTTCACAGAAGATGACCGTCAAAGCCAGGATAAAAGAGATGGCGCTCGTAGCGCACCGCATCATCCTTGAGGACAACGATTAGAAACGCTCCGACATAAAAAATATAGGGCTTCCGACGAAAAAAGCCGGAAGCCCTGACATTGCCTGAGCTATTACTGTCCCAAAGACATGAGATCAACATACCATTTCCCATCAACTTTTTTACAGCTCATGGGAATATTCCGGCTTTGCGGTACACCGGAGACAGTAGCTGTGATTTCCAGCGTTACTGTGGCTGTATCGCCAGTTATCTCTTCGCTGACAACCCTGGTACTGATATTGGTGGGCATTTCTGCGCCGGCGGCTGGCATAAGGCCTTGTATGTACGTTTCACTGCCCACGGCTTCAAACATGGGCTTGAGCAATGCTGCTGCTGAGGGTTCTACGTAATTGAAAGCTGTATCAATGTCACCATTGAACATGCCATCAACAAAGCCCTTTGCAGCGGCGCCGGGGCCGCTCTGCGTGCATCCCGTGAAAACGAGGAGACAGGCGATGAGCAGGCAAAGAACGGGGAGCAATTTCTTTTTCATGTTTATACCTCCAAATAATAAATTTTATTCCAAACCGGTTAATGGGAAACGAGGCAGTGTCCTTAAGACATATTACGA
>JAUYED010000086.1 GCA_030691525.1 Bacillota bacterium
ATAACGGCATAAAAAAGGAGAAAGAAAACGCTCTAGATGAAGAGCGCTCCAAGAAAGCATATCCTTACAGGATTTAATACTGTTTCCGGTCTTTTTTCTCCGCCCACATGGCAAAGGGCTTGAGGCATTCTTCGTACATGAACCGGACGGACTCGAGCCGGCATGCTTCTGCTTTTCCGCATATCTGGTCATAGATGCGCTTATCTTCAAAGCCCGCCTGCTCTGCCTCCTCACGCGTGCAGCCGTAATATAGCCGGGGTATCTTTGCCCATATCACCGCCGCAAGGCACATAGGGCAGGGCTCGCAGGATGAATAGATCTCGCAGTCGGAGAGGTCGAACCTGCCGAGCCTGGTAGCAGCAGCGCGGATGGCCTGCATCTCCGCATGCGCGGTGGGGTCATTTGATATGAGGACTTCGTTATGGGCGGCGGAAACCACCCTGCCGTCCTGCACGACCACAGCGCCGAAAGGGCCGCCATCGCCCGAAGCGACGCTACGCATGGCTTCATCTATGGCTATCTGCATGATCTGTCTTTCCACTGCTCCTGCTCCTTTCAATTTAGTATAGCGCTCCGAATACCCCTTCATTCCATCAGGCAAAAAAATTGTACCAGAGCAGCCGTTGGCGGTCAATGATGCATATGCGCTAAAGTCCGACCCGAACCCGGCCTCAAGACCCGCTTCCGTGGCAACGGCGGCTGTGAAAGAATATAATGTAATGCCTACATATAATGGAGGTGACAGATAAAATGGATAAGGGTATTTGCTGTGATATAAAAGAAGGAAAGCTGCCCTGCTGCGCCTATATGCACGGCCAGGATATCCGTTATGATGCATTGAGACTGGATAAAGACACTATGTGTATCGTTGGATTCTATGATATCGAAGAAACGCTGGAGAGCCGTGAGGGCATGGCAACATATAAATACGTCCTGCCTTTTATCATCGTCAAGAAAACAAACGAATAAGATATGTACCAAAAATACAAACACAAGCGGGAACAAAGAGGAGATAGGCATATCTCCTCTTTTCATCTTGCTGGCAGACCGGATTTATGATAATATAAGGCGGCTAAACTTGCAGGTTTTATCCGCTTTATCAGAGAGCAATGCTAAGATATCTTGAGCAAGTATGAGCAAGGCGCAATAAAACCGTAGATTGATACGTCTTTTTGCTCGATTGATGGCATTTAATTTATTCTTCGATGGCGTATAATATTATAGCGTATCTCTCGAGGCGGCGTAGCTCAGTTGGTTAGAGCATTCGGTTCATACCCGAAGTGTCAGCGGTTCAAATCCGTTCGCCGCTACCAAGTTGAACCGGTGTGCTAAGTATATAGTGCACCGGTTAATTATTTTTGGCGCTGAAAGGGCAGAGCGCGGCATATCCATTGCCAGAATATGCAACAATTGATAGAATAGAGGCCGTGAGGATATAGTTGAAATGTTGAAAGAGCAAAGTGAAGACATAATGTTCATGAGGGAAGCGCTCAGTATGGCGCGGCTGGCTGCATCGCGGGATGAAACGCCCGTGGGCGCCGTCATCACCTATGGCGGCCGTGTCATCGCCAAGGCCTGCAACGCGCGCGAAAAAAAGAAAGACCCTACGGCGCACGCCGAGATCACCGCCCTGCGAAAGGCGGCAAGGAAACTGGGCGGCTGGCGTTTGGAGGGCTGCACGCTCTATGTGACGCTGGAGCCCTGCCCCATGTGCGCAGGGGCGGCTATAAATGCGCGCATCTCCCGCATCGTCTATGGCGCCCGCGACCCCAAGGCGGGCTGCTGCGGGACGCTCTATGACCTGCCCGGGGACAAACGCTTCAACCACAGGCCGGAGGTGACAGGCTGTGTGCTGGAAGAGGAGTGCGGGAGGATACTGCGCGATTATTTTATGGGGAAGAGAGAGGGGTAAGAAAGATGAAGGTGCGGAAGCTCATCTTAACAGTCATTGCGGCAGCTGCAGCGTTGATGCTGATAGGATGTCAGGAGCTTACCATGCGGCTTCAATCCCCATCCAAACCGATACATGCGAAGATAAAAGAAATCTCGGCTTTTTCCAGAAATGCAATGGCGTTGACGGAAAGCGGAGAGCTTTATTCGTGGGGTGCAAATTCGCTCGGAGAGATTGGCAACGGGAAAGGCGGTTATCAGGAAAATGAGGCTCATAGTTGGCTGTGTGAGCCGATACCTGTAAAAGTGCTTGAAGGGGTTAAGTATGCGAAAGCAGGAGAAATGTCCTCCTGTATGATAACGGAAAACGGTGACTTGTATGTATGTGGGCTACTTCCATTAGAAGAGAGCGATAGAGAAAAGAAGAAACCCTATAAAATCATGGGAAAAGTTAAGCATGCAACATCATTATTACTTATCTTAATGGCTGTAACTGAAGATGGGGATTTATATGCATGGGGAGGCACCATATATGGCTGCCTGAGTCAATACTCTGGCGAAGAAGGAGGGCTTATATATCAAAGGAAAATCATGAGTGGAGTACAAAGTGTAGCCGTTGGGACAAACCACGCCCTTGCATTGATGGAAAACGGAGATTTATACGCATGGGGATGGAACGATATGGGACAGATCGGTAATGGTTCTACAAGCAATGAAAGTGAAGCACTGTATCCACCCGTTAAAATCATGAGTGATATAAGAGATATTGGCTCAGATTGCAATACGTCCCTCGCTATTACCACAGGCGGCGACCTGTATATGTGGGGAGATACCTTTTGGGGGCAGGTAGGCAGTGGAAAAAGCGGATATTTGGGCGAAAACGGAGAAGAAAGCGTCTTTGACGTATATGAAACGCGGCCAGTCAAAGTACTCAGTGGCGTTAGATGTGCCTCGACAGGTAGTACGCATACCGTCGCCGTAACAGAGAATGGCGACCTGTATATGTGGGGCGCCAATATCTATGGGCAATTCGGCAACGGGAAACGCGAAAGGCAGCTTTATAAAACGCCTGTCAGGATCATGAGCGGGGTCAAAAGCGCAGCGGCAGGGTTTGACTTTACCATCGTACTAATGGAGGATGGCAAGGTCTATACATGCGGCGGGAATGACTGCGGGCAGCTCGGCAACGGGAAGCATGGCGACGGGGACTGTCTTTCTATTCTAGATTGGGAAATCGAAACGCGTCCGGTGCTGATATTCGACGGTAGAGAATGAACCCCTCCTCCAAAAAACAAAAAATCAGGGGCGCAATTATCTTGCGCCCCTTTCATTTTCATATCAATCTATTTCCGGCTCGATGAGTCCGAGCTCCCCGTCTTCCCTCCTGTAGAGCACGTTCACCTCTCCTGTGCCGGCGTTGCGGAATACGAAGAACGAATGTCCGAGCAGCTCATACTGCATCACTGCCTCGTCCAGAGTCATCGGCTTGATGGCAAAGCGCTTTGTGCGCACCACCCTGGGCTGGGCTTCGCTTTCGATGTTCTTGTACTCTTCGCCGTATTCTGTGGTTTCTTTCGTGAATGCTTCTTCGCGGAACTTCCTTCCCAGCCGCGTCCTGTGCTTGATGATCTGCTTCTCAAGCTTTTTGAGTACGTTGTCCACCGATGCGTACATGTCCCCCGTGGTTTCTTCGCCGCGAAGGACGATGTCTCCAAAGGGTATCGTCACCTCCACAACATGTCTGCCGCGCAGCATGGAAAGCACGGCGTTGACTTCGGTCTCGGGTCTGAGGTATCTTGCCAGCTTGGAAACCTTTTTTTCCACTACGCCTTTGAGATAGTCGGATACCTCCATGTTCTTTCCGATGATGTTCATTTTCATATGGTGTACGCCCCTTTCGCGCGTTGTAAAGGTACCAATAGTATTATTCTACGCAGCTTTTCATAAATCCTGCACAAATATGTTGTGAGGGGGGCTTCTTGGGTATTTGGGAAAGGGGTTTCACCCCTCTTCCCAAGCCCACACCCCAAGTATTTGTGAGGGAGGCCGCCCCACAACCCCATTGCTTCGGAGCGCAGCAATACGGCAATCCATCTCCGTCCCCAAAAAAGGCAGGGGCTTATGCCCTTGGGGGCGCAGCCCCCAAAAGGTAATGTTCCCCTCCCGTTCTTATAAACCTCATGCTTTCTCTCTGATTGATAACGGGAGGGGTCAGGGGTGGGCATATATTTCAAGAAGTCTGAAACCCTGATGGGTTTCGGTGAATTATTGCGCCTGTAGTCCCGTAGGGACGAAAGGCCAATTCTGAGCCGACACCCAAACCAAAAGCACCCTCCCGTTAATCAAAACCCTGAAATTATCAATCCCCCCGCAACGGGAGGGATAGGGGTGGGTGGCTTCACATAGATGTATTATATCCAGTGGGGTCTGGGGCTTTTAGCGCGACTGGAGTCCCGAAGGGACGAAAGGAGCGGTACCGCCCCAGCGGGGTTTTGGGTACTTTTGTACCGGTACAAAAGTACCGCCGCCGGCAGGCAATGCCCTATAGAAATGACCCAACTCTCCTCCGACGTTTAATAACCACTTAATAACCGCTCTACAACCTCTCCCACGCGCCGTCTCCATCATTGCTTCGGAGTACTCGCGGCGCAGCAATTCCTGTAATTGTACATTGTAAATTGTGCTTCGGCACAGCCCTTTTCCAAAAGAAATCCCGGGATGCATTTTTATTGCAAACCGGGGCTTCCTGTTACAAGCCAAATTGATTTTTGCTTTTTGACTATTGCGCGGAGATCTATCTCCTCGCTGCGAAGCATTCGTCGCAGTACACTGGCCTGTCTTCTTTGGGCTGGAACGGGACCTGGGTCTCCTTGCCGCAGTCAGCGCATATTGCGCTGAACATGGTCCTTTCCTTCCTCATGTTCTTCTTGGAGTCGCGGCAGTTCTTGCAACGGGCGGGCTCATTCAAAAAGCCCTTCTGTGCATAGAACTCCTGTTCGCCTGCGCTGAATACGAATTCGGCGCCGCATTCCTTGCAATTTAGAGTTTTGTCTTGGTACATGAAAAAAATCCCCTCGCTTAAAAATTCTTGCCGAGTTTTCAGCTGACCTGGTCTTTTGCCCCACACCTGCCGGACAGGAAGCTTCGCTGATAAAGATATCTCTTCCTAACTATCGCTTCTCTCAGGTTTCGGGTCCTCTTTTTCGGGGGTCAGCATTGCATATCGCCACGGCAAAAATCTGCGTTGGGAATATTAAAGCTCTTTCCCTGTAATAGGTTCCCGAATCTGGCCGGTCTTACATCTAAGCCGCACCATGCTCGCCGGCGTTTTGCCGGTTTACGTGGATCGTTTCGCCTGCAGCTGGCATCGATTTTCAACCACAGACCTGAAAACTACTCGCAATGGTATTATATCTTTATCATTACAAAAAATCAACTGAATTATTTCCGGTACATCAAAATATTTACAAAAATATATGGTTTTTGATGCGTTTTATGCGTTTTTTATCTCATTTAACCCTTTCAAACGCCATCATCCGTGCGCAGCAACAGCGGCGGTAACATTGATGGCGCCCGCACGGTAGAGTGCATCGGCGCAGGCGTCCAGCGTCGCGCCCGTTGTACAGACATCGTCAACAAGCAGGATCTTCCTGCCTTTGACCGGCTCTTTTTCAATGACATCGAAGGCGCCTTTGACGTTTTCTATCCTCTCCTGCCTTCCAAGGCCTGTCTGGCTGGGGGTGTCTCGCGTCCTTATCAGCACCCCGTTGAGCCAGGGAACGCCTGTTAATGCAGATAAATGCCTGCAGATGATGTCGGACTGGTTGTATCCGCGCTTCCTGCGCCTTTTCCTGTGCAGCGGGACGGGGATGATGGCGTCGGGCAGCGGCTCGTCGGCGCTCTCCAGCGTATCCTTGATGTAGCATGCCAGTGACCGGGCTAAATAACGCTTCCCGTTGTATTTCAAATCCTGTATCATCCTGGCCGCGCCGCCGTCGTAGCGGAAAGCAGCCAAAACAGGGGTGCCGCAGACAGCGATCTTACCACATATCTTCGGAAGCGCTGCGTCGCAGGCAGCGCATACGCCGTAGCCCTCCGATACCCTTCCCTCGCCTCCGCAGAGCGAACAGCTCGCGTCAGGCGGGAAAAAGAGCCCTGCAAGCGCCTGCAGCGTCTCTGAAAATGCACCCATTCGCTTAGCCCCCTATAGTTTCGATGAGCAGTTTCAGCCGGAAAGCGAGGTTTGTATAGCGCTCCCCTGTGCGGTTGTTGCGGATCATGGCATGAAGCGCGCCTACCCTGCCTACAAGATAGACCTGCCTTTTTGCCCGTGTAACGGCCGTATAAAGCATATTTCTGGTCATCAGCATGGGCGGCCCGCCGTAAACGGGCATGATGATGGTATCAAATTCGCTTCCCTGGCTCTTATGGACGGAGATGGCATATGCGAGCTCCAGTTCGTCCATTGAAGCAAATTCGTATGTAACTATCCTTCCGTCATCCATCTCTACCACGGCTTTTTGTTCTTCTTTATCAATAAGCGCCAGCGTCCCGATATCCCCGTTGAACACTCCTATGCCTGTTTCACCGCCAAATTCCGTTTCGCGCACCCATTCTATCTTATAATTGTTCCTTATCTGCATCACCTTGTCTCCTTCGCGCAGGAGCGTGCCACCTGCGAGTGTTTCCTGCTTGAAAGGAGAGCCGGGGTTGAGCGTTTCCTGCAATAACGCGTTCAGGGGCACCACGCCCAATTCATGCCGCCGCATGGGCGTCAATATCTGCGCTCTTTCTCCGCTCGCCTGGCAGAGCGAAAGTATGACAGCCGCCGTTTCGCCCGTTTCACGGGGCAAAAAGACGAAGTCGCCTTCCTCGGATAATTGGGGCGGTTTCCCTTCGTTGATGCGGTGTGCGTTTGTGATTATCCCGCTTTGCCCTTCCTGGCGGAAGATCTCGGTCAGCCGGACGCAGGGTGCGGCCCCGCTCTCAATGATGTCCCGGAGCACGTCACCAGGCCCCAGCGAAGGCAGCTGGTCGGCATCGCCCACCAAGACCAGGCGCGTTCCGCTTTTTATCGCACGAAGGATACGGAGAAGCAGGAAAAGGTCCACCATGGACATCTCGTCCACGATGAGCGCGTCGGCTTCAAGCGGGTTTTTCTCGTTCCGGTTGAAATACTCTTCCCCTTCACCATTTCCGCCGTATTCTAGCAGCCGGTGGATAGTTCTCGCCTCCCTGCCCGCCGCCTCGGACATGCGCTTTGCCGCCCTGCCCGTCGGGGCTGCCAGCTCGAAGGACAGACCGGCAGACTCATACATAGATATTATCTTTTTTATTATGGTCGTTTTGCCTGTCCCAGGGCCGCCTGTGATGACAACAAGGGAGTTTTCTGCAGCAGCTCTGACCGCGCTCTGCTGGATATCGGTCAGTTCCAGCCCGCCTGCGCCATCCGGCGCGCTGTGCAGTATTTCATTGCATGGATTTCTTGCAAGCATGAAGAGGCGCCGCGCCGCATCCGTTTCCGCAGTATGGACAAAAGCAAGGTAGCAGCACGTTTCCCCGCCGGCTTCGCAGAGGACTATTTCCCTCTCCAGCGCGAGGTTTCGTGTTTCCTTCTCCACTGTGGCTGTTTCAAGGCCGAGCACGCCGCAGGCGTTTTTGACGAGTTCATCAAAGGGAAGGTGTGTATGACCTTCGTCGAGCGCTTCAGAAAGCGTATACTTTATGCCTGCGCGCACCCTGAAAGCGGAATCCCGGCCTATGCCGGCAGAGAGCGCTATCTTATCCGCAGTTTTAAATCCGATGCCGAAAATATCGTCTATGAGCCGGTATGGGTTCCCGCTCACGACAGTGAGCGCATCTTCGCCGTAAAGCCGGTATATCTTCAGTGCCTGGTTCAAGGTGATAGCGTACTCCGAAAGCCCGAGCATCACCTTCCTCATGCCTTCCTGCTCGGCAAATGAGCGCGAGATGGTCTCCGCTTTTTTCTCGCCTATGCCATAAACTTCCATCAGCCGGTGGGGAGCGTACTGCATTATGTCCAGCGCATCCTGCCCGAAAGCACCGATGATCGCATCCGCCGTAGCAGGGCCTATCCCTTTGATGGCGCCGCTCGCCAGGTATTTTTTGAGGGCTGCTGCGCCTTCGGGCGGAGAGGGTTCAAATGAGCAGACGCGGAACTGTCTGCCGTATGCGGCGTGCACCGCCCAGTCGCCGCTAAGGGCTGCCCGCTCGCCCTCATTGAGGAAAGGAATAATGCCTACAGCTGTAAAACGCCCCTCGGGCGCAGACATCTCCAGCACAGTGAACCCGTCCGTTTCGCTGCGGTATATGATCCTTTCCACTGTCCCTTTGATAACTTCCATATCAACAGCCCCGCATAACTCGTACTGCATACTTTTCAGATCATTATAGCATATTGACGCCGGCAGCATTTCGGTCCTGTACTGTAGTGCTGATACATAACCGAAAGATTTTTCAAAGTATTCATAATTTGCATCGCTAAATCATGGTATATTATTTAATATACGGAGTTATCATGAATACTTGTTTGAGGGGGGAGTTTATGCCAACGGTAAAAATGGAGAAACAGAAACGCATCGCGCTCATTGCCCATGACAATAAAAAGCAGGATCTGATAGATTGGGTCAGGGTCAACAAGGAGATATTATATACCCACTTTTTATGCGGGACAGGTACCACAGCCCGGCTCATCTCCGAAAAGTGCAACCTGCCGGTCAAAGCGTTCAAGAGCGGCCCGATGGGCGGGGATGTGAAAATCGGCTCCAAGATAGCCGACGGGGATATAGATATCATGATCTTTTTCTGGGACCCGCTCACAGTGCAGCCGCATGACCCGGATGTGAAAGCGCTTCTGCGGCTCGCCGTGATGTATGACATAACCGTTGCGATGAACCGCGCGACTGCCGATTTTGTCATCAATTCGGGTTTCATGTCACACGAATACTGCCGGAAAATCACAGGATATAAAAGCCCCGTGAAGTTCGGAGAAGTGCTGTAAAGGCGGGATTGACTTTAACAGCTGTATGAGTAAAACGAATCCCGGATACAGATAAAGTACCCGGGATTCGCAGTTTTCAATGTATGCCTCTCTTTTTTTCTCAGGCGTCTTTCATCAGAAGCTTGGCCTCTTCCGTCTTTTCCCAGGGCAGGTCCAGTTCGCTCCGCCCGAAATGCCCGTATGCCGCCAACTGGGCGTAAATGGGGCGCATCAGGTCGAATCTCCCGATTATCCCCAGCGGCGAAAGGTCAAAGTGCTTTTTGATAAGTTCGAGGAGCCGTTCATCCGTGACTTTCCCTGTTCCGAATGTATCCACGCAGAGGGACACGGGATGCGCTACGCCTATAGCGTAAGCCACCTGCAGCTCGCATTTTTTTGCGAGCCCCGCAGCTACGATGTTTTTGGCCGCATGCCGGGCTGCGTATGCCGCGCTCCTGTCCATCTTGGTCGGGTCTTTCCCTGAAAATGAGCCGCCTCCGTGGCGCGCATAGCCGCCGTAAGTATCTATGATGATTTTCCGCCCTGTCATGCCCGAGTCGCCCTGCGGCCCGCCTGTGACGAACCTTCCCGTGGGGTTTATGAAATACTTGGTGCCCTCGTGCAAAAGCTTTTCGGGTATTATCTCTCTGACAACTTTTTCGATGATATCGTTTCTTATCCGGCTCTGCTCTGCCTCGGGGCTGTGCTGCGCAGAAACCACGACTGTATCCACATATGCAGGCACGCCATCCTGGTAGCAGACGGTCACCTGCGTTTTCCCGTCGGGGCGGAGATATGGGATCTCTCCGCTTTTCCGGACGTGAGCCAACTGCCTGGCAAGTTTGTGTGCCAGCTGGATGGGGAGCGGCATCAGCTCTTCCGTCTCGTCGCAGGCAAAGCCGAAGACCATGCCCTGGTCTCCAGCGCCAAGCTGGTGGCTTCCTGTGCCTTTGGTCTCCAGCGCCTCGTTCACGCCCAGCGCGATATCGGGGGACTGTTCGTTTATGCTTGTCAGCACGGCGCACGTTTCCGAGTCGAACCCGTATTTTGCGCGCGTATAGCCGATCTCCTCTACTTTTTTGCGTACGATGGATGCGATGTCCACATAGCATCCCGTCGTGATTTCGCCGATCACCAGCACCAGCCCCGTGGTTGCCGCCACTTCGCAAGCCACACGGGCGGCTCTATCTTCCTTGAGGATGGCATCAAGGATGCTGTCTGCTATCTGGTCGCAGAGCTTGTCAGGGTGTCCTTCGGTCACCGATTCCGAGGTGAAAAACATTTCCTTTTTCATCTTTTATTGTTCCTCCATGCATGTGGGATTATGATAAATACAGCAAAGGCGCCCTGCACAGGGGCGCCTCATTCATCATCTTTGGCACGCCTCATCTGCCAGGCCTCGTTCGCCTGCGGGATTTGGCACCTCACCTGCGGTTTGCCGCAGCAGGTTGCCGGGTTTCATCGGGCCCGTCCCTCGACCGCTCTTGATAAGGCAGTTATTCTCTTTTTGCTCATTTTATCCCCCTGTTTGCGTTTTGTCAATACGAATGGCCTTCAGCCCGTGTCATTTCCGGCGCTTATAGCGATGCATTGCCCAAAAAGCTCTTCAGGGGTTATAATATTGGCATCCGGAGGTTCATGCTATGAAAAAAGTGCTGGGCTGCCTGCGCCGCGCAGATAACGCCTTTGACCTCATACAGGACGGCGACAATATAACTGTCGGGGTTTCGGGAGGAAAGGACAGCATGCTGCTGCTCCATGCTTTGAACCTCTACCGCCTGTTTTCCAAGAAAGAATACAAGCTTCATGCTGTCTGCGTGCATTTGGGGCTGGAACCCTTTGATACGGATGCGATCTCGCGGTTCTGCGGGGGTTTAGGCGTACCTTTAACGGTGGTCCCCACGCGGATCAGCGAGATCGTATTTGATATACGTAAGGAGAAAAACCCCTGTGCTCTCTGCGCCCGGCTGAGGCGTGGCGCACTCCACAAAGCCGCTCTCGATCTTGGCTGCAACAAGGTAGCACTTGGGCATAACCGCGAGGATGCGCTTGAAACGTTCCTGCTTTCGCTGCTCTATGAGGGCCGGCTTTCAACTTTCTCCCCCAAGTCCTTTTTGGACAGGACGCAGCTTTATCTCATCCGTCCATTTACCCTGCTGCCCGAAAAGCATATTCTGTCCGTAGCCAAAAAGCTGTGTCTTCCCGTGCAGCCCTCTCCATGCCCTGCAGCCGGTAAAACCAAGCGGCAGGAAATGAAAGAGCTTCTTGACTATCTGAGCAAGATGGTGCCCGATGTGGAGGAAAAGATGCTTGGCGCGCTGATGAATACGGATACATATAAGCTATGGGATAAAGCCGTGTTGGAAAAGAATGATTAACCCTAATCTTCAATAAACATCTCCCAGACCTGTTCATCCAGTTTTTCAGGGTCGGCGTCCCACATGCTCGCTCCGTCAAAGGATTTGGGGCGCCCTGCCACCGAGCCCAGCTCGATGGAGTCTAGATCCAGGCCTTGAAGCACCAGAGCAAATGCCGCGATCTGGTCTAAACTAAGATTCGTGTCCATGTATTTGTTCAGCGTATTAAAAAGCGCAGGCAATGCTGCCATGGGGCCCATTTTCTTTATCTGTTTTGCAAGCCCGAGCATGAAGAGCTGCTGGCGCCTTCCCCTCCCGATATCGCCGGAGCTTTCCCCTGTCTGCGACGGCTTCCTCCATCGGACATAGAAGTGTACTTTTTCTCCGGTAAGAATGACTGTTTCTCCTTTTTTACCCACCTGAGGAAAATCGGCCTCCAGCGTTACCGGTACGCCTCCTACAGCGTCAGCCAAGGGGACAAGGCCATCCATGTTCAACCCGACATAGTAATTGATGGGGATATCATACTTTCCGTTGCAGCTAAGGAACTTGGATATGCAGTACATGGTGTTTTCATAGCCGAATTTGTCCGGCCCTCCACCGGAGCCAACAGCAGTGTTAATCCTATTGTAGACTTTTTTGACCACTTTTCCGTTTTTATCGAGCTTGGTTATGAGGGTGCGCGTGTCGCGCGGGATCGTCAGTATCTTTGCAGTTTTATTCGTAAAATCAATTGAAAGCACCACATTCATATCGTTACGGTATCCCCTGTATTCAGTTTCTCTCTCCTCATCGGTATCAATACCGACAAGAAGGATATTCATGACCTCTGGGGGCATCCCTATGCTCGGGCCGGTAGGTGAGGGGCCTATATCGTCGCCTCCAAAGTCGGGCAGCTGCTTAGGCGCACATCCTGCCGTCTCAAATGCTTTCCATGGATTGTCGGATAAGTATTCGATCCGGGAATACATAAAATAAATCGTAAGCCCTGCAGCAATGATCAAAAGCGCAAGCAGCGAGCTCAAGAGCCCTATAGCGATCTTACGTGTTCTGGATTCCAATTTATTTGATCCCCCTTCAGAGGCGGAAGTTTCGCAGGCTGATATTCATTAACAAAGTGATTTTACACATGCACTTAATAATTATACTCCGTTTTCTATCCTTGTCAAGCTTTACCATATCTTTTTTCACATCGGCCGCCGCATATGCGCTCTTTTGCTGATATTATGTTGCCGCTGCCCGCTGCATAAAAAAAACCAGCTTAGAAGCTGGTTTTTTTTATAGGTATCACACGTCGTAGTATTCGCCGCGGCGGTAGTCATATACCGCGCCTGTAGAATACATATCCAGGTCTTCCAGTGCCTTGCCAGTCCCTATCGCCACACAGGAGATAGCGTCTTCAGCCACATAGCAGGGAACTTTCGTCTTCTCTGAAAAGTATCTGTCAATACTATGAAGCAGAGCGCCCCCGCCCGTCAAACAGATGCCGTGTTCGGCGATATCTGCAGCCAGTTCGGGCATGGTACGTTCAAGTATGCTGTGTATCTTTTCAAATATTGTCTCGAGCGGTTCAGCAAAGGCCTCAGCCGTTTCGTTGGAGCTAAGGTTCACCGCTTTGGGAAGCCCCGAGATGAGGTTCCTTCCCGTCACTTCCATGAACTTCTCGTCCTTGCACGGCCAGGCCGTGCCTATCTTGATCTTTATATCCTCAGCAGTTCTATCGCCGATGAGGATATTGTACTTTTTCCTGAGGTATTTGATCAGCGCTTCATCAAATTTGTCGCCCGCGCACCTGACCGAGTCGCTCACCACAGCGTTGCCTAGTGAAATGATCGCTATATCCGTCGTGCCGCCGCCGATGTCCACCACCATATTGCCGTATGGTGCAGCAATATCAATGCCTGCGCCGATGGCTGCAGCAATGGGCTCTTCGATAAGGTAGGTATGTTTGGCGCCTGCTTCCATCGTAGCTTCGATGACAGAGCGCTTCTCCACCTCGGTCACACCGCTTGGCACGCAGACTACGATGCGCGGCTTGAAAAACATGCGGCGGCCGATGACCTTGTGCAGGAAGAAGCGAAGCATCCTCTCTGTCAGGTCAAAATTGGATATGACGCCTTCACGCAGCGGCCTTACCGCCATGATGGAGCCGGGTGTACGGCCAAGCATATTGCGCGCTTCGTCCCCGATGGCGAGCATTTTGCCTGTAAGTTTATCTATCGCAATCACGGACGGCTCCCGAAGCACGATCCCTTTCCCTCTAACGTATACAAGCACCGATGAAGTGCCAAGGTCAATACCGATGTCGTTATATGGCATATTCTATCTCCCATCATATGCGCCTTATCGTATATTCTACTATCAGGACAAACTCTGCATCCTATGCAGGGCAGGCGCGCTTTTTAGTGTTTATTTAATAATATATTTAATACTATAATAGTTTCACTTGTTTTTTTCAACATTCTTTTTTTACCGCTTCGTACCCTCGTAGACAGCCGGCTTCGCGTGGCAACACTATTTATTCCCTTTCAGCAGGGCTAATATTTTTTCAAAGAATCCATGATTTTATGCCTTTTGGGAGCCCGAAAAAAAGTGCTAAGGATAAATAAAAGGCGGCGGGAGCAACCCCCTGCCGCAGCAGCGTATCCAGAATAAAGCTATCTATGAAAGATCAGTGTCATACCCTCTGATGCCTGCGCCCGCATGTTCTTTTATAGCCGCCTTTATACTTCAAGAAGGTGGCGCGCCCGCCCCGAAGGTGCCTTTCGCTCTTGTTTTTCTGCAGCACCCGCATCACTTCCTTTGCCGCCTGCGGGTTGATCTTGGGCAATCTCTCCGCCATGTCCTTGTGCACGGTGCTTTTCGAGACCCTGTACACCCTGGCTGCCGCGCGCACCGTCGCCTCTTCCTGCAGGATGTGGCCGGCAATGGCCATCACCCGTTCTTCGATGTAATCCCGCACCTTCCTGCGCCCCCTTGTCCATCTCATTGCTACATCTTTATGAGGGCAAGGAAGCGCGTATGCTGCGCGAACTATATTTAAAATGCCTTACATCTTATCGTATAATATTTTTAAATAAGTTGCAGACAGCGTCTGTTTCCATCAGCTCCAGAGTACAGAAAGCCGCAGAAATGGAATCGCCCGAAACCACCACCCCGTGAAGCGGCAGGATGCATCCGATGCCTATCTTTTCGGCTAGCTCCCGCCTCTCCTCGAAATACCTGTAAACGTTTTTGGCCAGCTGTGGTGACGCCGCTTCTGCATATTCGACGCAGCCGAAATATTCCCCGCGCTTCTGTGTTTCCTCCGTCGCCGTTTTGATGGGTTTTTCCTGCGAAGCATACACCATGCAGAATTGCGGGTGCGCATGGATAGTGCACTTGATGTATTCAAAGTTTTTCAGCAGCAGGATGTGCATATCCGCCTCGCGGGAGAGGCGCCCGCTGCCCTCATGGATTTTAGCATCATAATCTGTGAGCAGAAAATCCTCTTCTGTGAGATCACACATCCTTTGCTCCGACATCATCGAGGGAGAAATGAGCAGCAGCCCTTTTCCTACCTTCAGGGCAAGGTTGCCTCCCGCGGCGTTGGTCAGCTTCCTGTCCCACATCGCCCTGGCCACTTTGGCCATCTGCCGTCTCTGCTCAAGGTACTGCAATGATGCCATCATTTATTCCTCCTAAGATGTATTCCACAAACTCCGTACAGCGCCATATATGGTGACTTTTTTATCGTTAGAGTTTTTTGACCTTTGCCTGTTTTCTCAGCTCTTTTGCGCGGGCGGCGTCAAAGCCAGCGGTTATCTCGCTTTCCGCAGCCGCTCCTGCGACCGCCGTTGCGCCTTTCAGCAGATCCTCCATGCTTTCGCCCCGGATGAGCCCCGCGACGACGGCCGAGAGGAAAGCGTCCCCGCAGCCGACCTCATTCACTACGTTTACTTTGACAGGGTAGACCCTGTAGATGTCAGCTCCCGATTTTACAACCGCGCCGCTTCCGCTCCAGGTCATGGCAACGATGGCGATCCCCAAGCCGTCCATCCCCCTTAGCGCAGCTATGATCTCTTCCTCGGTTTTGATCTCTTTGCCGGTAAGGTAGCAGAGTTCTTCAAGATTGGGTTTTATCAGGAAGGGCTGCGATCTCAGCCCCTTCACAAGGTACTCCCCGCTTGCATCCAAAAAGGTTTTTGCGCCGAGTTCTTTGGCGCACAGCGTCAGCTTGGTATAGATAGCGGTATCTTCCACGTTGGAAGCGTCGCCCGTGAGCACCAGCATGTCTCCGGGCTTGATGAGCCGCCGCATCTGCTCTGTAAGCGCATCCGTGATGGAAACAGGAAGGATGGGCCCCCGCTCGGTGAGCATGGAGCAGTAGTGCCCTTTCTCTTCGACCAGTTCGCAGTTCACGCGGGATTCCATTCCCGGTATCTCGTAATGCAAGAAGCGTACTTCCACGCCCCAACTCTCCATCATCCGGGTGATCTTCCTGCCGTTTTCCCCCAGCGTGATGCCCAAAGCCGTGCTCTGCACCCCCAGCAGCTTCAAGTTGATGGAAACGTGGGTGCCTTTGCCTCCGAGCGTTTCCACAGTTTTTTTGATCCTGTTGGTCCTTGCCCTGAAAAATTCGTCTATAAAAAGGATCCTGTCCACCGCCGGGTTCAGCGTAACTGTATAAACCAAACAGAAAGCACATCCTTTTGAGCCAAAACTTTTCCAATAATCAATTATATCTTATCGCTGTTTCCTATTTCAATCAAAGGGGAAATTCGAAATTGCCCGGCCTATAATGAGAAAGCCCCAAATTTGGGGCTTTCTCATGCCGATTTCATTAAACTTTATATCTTAGCTTCAACTTGCGGAGGGTTTAGGTGTGGCAGAAGGCGATGGCTTGGGTGTCGCCGAAGGCGCAGGTGAAGGAGACGCTGTGGGCTTTGTCGAAGGCGCTGGGGTGCTTTCCGGCTGTTTGATGAAGTATTTCTCCGGGTCCACCTTTACCCCTTTGACGATGTACTCGAAATGGAGGTGTGAGCCGTCCATCACCTCGAATGCGGCTGTCCTTCCCACCAGGCCTATCACTTGCCCCTGCTTCACTTTATCTCCCTTTTTCACTGTTGGTTTCTTTTGAAGCGAAGCATAAACTGTTTTGGAACCATCGTCTGCAGTGATCACGAGCATATGCCCCATCAGCGCATCCGATTTCACTTCTTCTACGACTCCCGACTGTGCGGCCTTGACCTTTGTGCCTTCCTTGGCAGCGATATCTACCGCAAGGTGGAGCGACCATTCGTCAAGCGTGCTATTGTATTGGGGCTTGTCCGACGAAAAAGGCTTCAGCCGCGTCCCGTCCACCGGAAGCAGGATTTTTTGGATGGGAGCTACCGAAGGCGCCGGCGAAGGCGAAGGTGAGGGGCTTTGTGATCCCTGTCCCTGCTGATTCTCTTTTGCTGATTGCAGTGTTTCGTCCTGATTCTGCACTACCTGCTGTCCCGATGGAGCCGGGCTCGCCCCGGGCTCGCCTTGTTCCTGGGAAGTCATCAGCGTGCCGACGGCTGCACCCGCGAGGCATACCAAAAGCAGCACATAAAAACCACGCTTTGCGAAAAACTGCTTCATATTTTGTTTGGTGAACTTTTCTTTAAAATATTTCTTCATATCAGAACTCATATGCCATACCTCCTAATGAAAATATTTTTGCCATACGTGGCAAAAATAATACTGCCCTTGCAGCGGTATGGATATCAAAAGGTTCAAAATTTTATAAATATGCTGGAGGAAAACGTTTTTCCGTTTTTTTATGGTCACTCTTCTATAGCGGCAATTTCGATGCCCGTATAGTAGTGCATCAGTATCTCACGGTATGACGCCCCTCTTTTTGCCATAGCGTCAGCACCCGTCTGGCTCATCCCTACTCCGTGCCCGTAGCCCCTGGTGGAAAAGATGACGTCCCCGTTTTTGAAGGCGATATCAAAGTTAGTGGAATCGAGTTCAAACATTCCGCGTACTTCGCGGCCTGTGAAACTGGTGCCCCCTATTATGATGCTTTTTACCCGCCCGCTTGGAAACCTCACTATATCACCGATCCATGCCGCTGCGTTGCCCGCCTCAAAGCGGGCGCTTCCCGATCTGGATTTGACGGTAGATTTGAATTCATCTTTGGAAATAATCCTGTTCGATGAAAACCTGGGCTCGTTTTCCTCCCCTTCGCTTTTCACCGACCGAAGATAAGGCAGGGCCTGGGAAAAGACATTCTCTACATCTTCGGTAATGCCCCCTGAAGAGGAATGAAAAAGGGCTAAGATGGGTTCGTCATGATAAAGCATGATCTCGCCGCGCGTGGCCTCCACTGCCTGGCGGAGTTTTTTCTCGTTTTCGTCAAAGGATGCTCCCCATTTTTTCATCCGTTCCTGCTCGCTGCAGTACGCCTGGCAGTGGGTGCTGTCCGTGCACACCTGTGCGCCGGAGGCCTTCCCGCAGCCCCCGTTTTCCATTTTCTCTATGGTAAAGGTCCTTGCAGCAACGGCCTGCGCTTTGAGCGCCTCCATCTCATAGCTCGCCGGCATCTCGCCCGCCAGGACTCCGAGGACATAGCCCTCGAGGTCCATCTCCACAAGCTTTGAGCTTGAAACGTCATATACCCTGACCGTATTGCTATGGGAATAGTATTTTGTTTCGCGGCGATCGCCATCCGGCTGCTTCATATTTTTAATATATGAACAGGCAAAAACGGGTATCAACACCGAAAAGGCGGCAAAAACTGCCGCCAGCAAAGCTACCCGCGCCCTATTCCGCATCGTTTCTTTACTCATAACCTGCCTGCCGCCACCGGTAGCCAAAGGCGCCTTATAAACGCCTTCAGCTATATAGCAATTTATGCCGTCCGGCCGGTCAGTTATGCAGGCAGTTGATAAGTCCGAATCCCCGAATTATAAATTGTACATTGATTCTTCCTATCGTCGTTACTTAGGAATCCAAGCAACGCGGCAATCTCTTGGGGTGTGGGTTTGGGAAGAGGGGCGAAGCCCCTTTCCCAAACACCCGCGCTCGATTTTTGCCCCGAGCGCACAAAGCATCCCGTCCAAGTTTTCGTGCCCCCTGTCTATGTGCGCGGCTTCTTCTATCACCGTCTCGCCGGTCGCAGCCAGTCCGGCCAAGACCATGGCTGCGCCTGCACGAAGGTCGGTGGCCTTGACTTTTGCGCCTTTTAGCGCGCTTATGCCGTCCACCACCGCCATATTTCCCCTCAGGCCGATTTTCGCGCCCATCTTTATCAGTTCCTGGACATGCCTGAACCTGTCTTCGAACACCGTTTCTTCGATGATGCTCCTGCCTTCCGAGAGAGAGCAAAGCGCCATGTACTGCGCCTGCAAGTCTGTGGGATAACCCGGGAAAGGCATCACCTTTATATCTACTGCCCTGAGGCGGCTTTGCATCATCACCCTGATGCTATGCGGATATTCCAGCACGTGCGCGCCCGCCTCCTTCAGCGTTATAAGGAGCGGCTTCAGGTGTTCTGGAACGACGTTTTGCACCAGAGTGTTTCCGCCTGTAATGGCTGTGGCAATGATGAGCGTGCCTGCTTCTATCCTGTCGGGGATGGGGGTGTGTTTCGCGCTTGAAAGCGAATTTACTCCTTCGATACAGATGACGCTGGAGCCTGCGCCGTAGATTTTTGCGCCCATTTTCCTGAGAAGGTCTGCCAGGTCCTCGACCTCGGGCTCTTCGGCCGCGTTCCGGATCACAGTGCTCCCCTGGGCGAGGCAGGCCGCCATCATGATGTTCTCTGTGGCGCCCACGCTGGGGTAGGCGAGGTGTACCAGCGCGCCTTTGAGCTTATCGGCGGAGGCAGTCATCATCCCGTCCTGTGCCTTGATAGCCGCTCCCAGCGCCGCAAAGCCCGCAAGGTGCAGGTCTACCGGCCTGCTGCCTATAGCGCACCCGCCCGGGAAATGCGTGGCGATATGCCCGCAGCGCGCGAGCATCGGCCCGCTGACCAGAAACGATGCGCGCAGCTTTTTCATCGCACCCGCCTGCGCCTGCCTGCAGCAGATACCCGAACAGCAGATCCGTAGCGTCCTCTCCTGGTACGATACCGCAGCTCCGAGCGTGGAGAGAACTTCACACATCGCAAAAACGTCCGAGAGCGCCGGAA
>JAUYED010000140.1 GCA_030691525.1 Bacillota bacterium
ATAACGCCCGGATTCAGGCGTTTTTTTGCTAATCCTTTTGCTTATAATCATTCTAATAAACAAAGTTGTATCAGTTCTTCCCCCCTAAAACAACCCCGATATGACCCCCGCATTGTCCACGTCTATCCTCTCCGCATTGGGAGACTTGGGGAGCCCCGGCATCGTCACTATTTCGCCCGTGAATGCCACCACGAAGCCCGCGCCTGCGGAGACTTTCATATCCCGCACCAGGATGTGGAATCCCTCCGGGCAGCCGTACTTGTGCGCGTCGTCTGAGAGCGAAAACTGCGTCTTTGCCATGCATATGGGCAGCCCGCCAAATCCCAGCTCTTCCAGATGCTCCATTGTCTTTACCGCCGCAGGCAGAAAGTCCACTCCCTCTGCGCCGTATATGCGTTTTGCGATGGTTTCTATCTTGTTTTTGATGGGCATATCCAGCTCATATGCATATCTGAAATCATTGCCCGCTTCGCAGGCCGCCATTATCTTTTCCGCCAGGGCTATGCCGCCTTCGCCGCCCTTTGCCCATACCTCGCATACCACGGCGGGAGCGCCAGTTTCTTCGCAGAGGGCTTTTACCGCGTCAATCTCCGCCTGCGTGTCGGAGGGGAACCTGTTCAAAGCCACGACTGCGGGTAGCCCGAACACGTTCTGTATGTTGTCAACATGCTTTTTGAGGTTTTTCATACCCTCGTGAAGCGCAGGGATATTTTCGTGTGCCAGTTCTGCGGTGGGCACGCCTCCGTGATGCTTCAGCGCACGCATCGTCGCAACGACGACCGCGGCGGAAGGGTGGAGTCCTGCCATCCTGCATTTTATGTCAAAGAATTTCTCTGCGCCGAGGTCTGCGCCAAAACCCGCTTCCGTTATGACATATTCGGATAGTTTCAGTGCAAGCTTCGTAGCAGAGATGCTGTTACAGCCGTGGGCAATGTTTGCAAAGGGGCCGCCGTGCACGAATACGGGCGTATGCTCCAGCGTCTGCACGAGGTTGGGCTTCATCGCGTCGCGCAGGACCGAAGCCATAGCGCCGTGCGCCTTCAGCTCTCCGGCGGTCACCGGCATGCCGTCATGCGTGTATCCCACCACTATTTTTTTCAGCTTGTCTTTTAGAGCTTCCAGATCATCCGAGAGGCACAAAACCGCCATGACTTCGGACGCCGCCGTGATGTCAAAGCCGTCTTCGCGAGGCACGCCGTTTGCGATGCCAAGCAGGCCGTCCATAATGTTTCTAAGCTGCCTGTCGTTCATGTCTATGCAGCGCTTCCAGGTTATTTTCCTGCTGTCAATGCCCAGCGCGTTCCCGTGATACATATGGTTATCCAGCATCGCTGCCAAAAGGTTGTTTGCCACGCCCACAGCATGCATATCCCCCGTAAAGTGCAGGTTGATATCTTCCATAGGTATGACTTGGGCGTACCCGCCGCCCGCCGCACCGCCTTTGGCGCCGAATACAGGGCCCAGCGACGGCTCCCGTATAGCGGCCATGGTCCTTTTCCCAAGCCGCGAGAACGCGTCCGCGATCCCTATGGTAGCCGTCGTTTTGCCTTCGCCCGCCGGTGTGGGGTTTACAGCAGTGACGAGCACCAGCCTGCCGTCTTTTTCGTTTTTCAGCTTTGCCATCTGCCCGAAGCCCACCTTGGCTTTATAATTGCCAAATGGTTCCAGGTATGTGCGGTTTATGCCGGCCTTTTCTGCGATATCCGCCGATGGCAGTATGCTTGCGAGATGAGCTATCTCTATATCAGAGAGCATTTTCGGCCTCCATGATTTGATGCAATATGCGCTTGCGCAAAAACTTCCTTGGCGCAATACGTTTTTTGCAAATTTGCGATGCTGTTATAGATTCTGAGAAACTATATTGTCAATAAATGCATTCTAAGCAGTAGTGGACAAAAAATATATGCTTTAACATTACATTTAGGTATATAGAAATCGGGACATATTACGATATGTTTCCCCATTCCCCCTATTTTTTAAGGTATCCCCCATATGCAACCTTGACGTCGCTGACGGTTATGACCGCTTCTTTGACGTTGTCCTGCACGATCTTGATGGCCTGGTCTATCCTTTTCCGTTTGAGGTTCAATATGAGGACTTGGCGTTTCCCGTCTTTGCCCTTCCCGTCCATCATCGTAACCCCGAAATCCTCATTTCTCAGTTTGTCCACAAGCCGGTAAGTGCTTTCATCCTCGTTGACTATCACCTGTACGGAGCACAACCCGAATGCCAGTTTTTCTTCCAGCCAGGAGCCAATGTAGTTGCCCGTTGCAAAGGCCACGGCAAATACCAGCACTTTGATGATATCTTTCTGGAATCCGATCAGCACTGTTCCGGTGACTATGATCCACAGTAACACTTCGGCGAGAGCCACCAGGCTTCCTATGAGCCGTTCCCCCCTGTTGATGAGGACTATCCGCACTGTTGCGATGGTCACTTCGACTATCTTGCCGAAAAAGATGAAAGCATAGACCCAGATACTGCTGCCGAGAAAAAAATTCAAAAAGTCCATCGTTATTCCCCTATACTGAGTTTTTTTATATATTACCATTTATTTAGCATGTTTGTATTAGAAAATTCATCTATACTACATTTTTAGTTTACTTGTTTTCCAAAATTTTTTATTATTAAGTCATAGACGTGATTTAAAATCAGATAAAAGGAGCAAGGCCATGAGATACTTTAAAAAGTTTTTATCCATACCCATATTGGCAATCCTTGTTGCATTTTTGATGCTGACCAATCTTGCGGGCTGCGCTTTCCAGCCGGCGGAAATTTCTGCCTCCCCCGAGGCAAGCGGTTCCAGTGCTGTGGAGAATGTTATCCTCCTGATCGGGGATGGCATGGGTTATCCCCAGATCACCCTTAGCAGGGTATTTAACGGTAATAAACCTCTTGCAATGGATACCTTTGAAGAAATGGGTTCCGTAGCTACCTATCCTGAAGATGATGCTTATAAATGGATCACGGACTCCGCCGCAGCGGGTACAGCAATCGCAACAGGCAAGAAGACTTTCAACGGGGCGATCAGCGTAGATAACGATAGCTCCCGCCTTGAAACCATACTTGAATTGGCTAAAAAATCCGGCAGGGCAACAGGCCTCGTCACCACGGCAACTATTACCAATGCCACGCCTGCCGTCTTTGCCGCGCATGTTCCCGACCGCGGCAATGAGGATGCGATTGCAGTTGACATGCTCAAAACCCAGCCCGATGTCATGCTGGGCGGCGGCTTCGCATATTTTGCTCCCGAGGAAAAGGGCGGCAGCCGTGCAGACGGAAGGGACTTGATAGCTGAAGCCGAAGCCGCCGGCTATACCTATGTAAACAATAAGGATCAGATGGACCAAGCGGATGGAAAGATCCTTGGCCTTTTTTCTCCGGGCTATATGCCCTATGAGATAGACCGTACGAGCTTGCTTCCCGCGCTTGATGAAATGACGGCCAAAGCGATAGACGTCCTCTCCGGAAATCCGAAAGGGTTCTTCATGATGGTGGAAGGCGGCAGGATCGATCACGCGGCGCACGCGCACGATGCGGGCACTTTGGTACGGGAAGTATTGGCTTTTGATGAAGCCGTAAAAATTGCTTTTGATTTTGCCAGAGAAGACGGTAATACCCTGGTAATCGTCACTGCAGACCATGAAACGGCGGGGCTGTCATTGGGCTCTTCTGCACAGGGAATGGTTTTTGATCCGGATATAATGGATGGCCAAATCAGTTCCATAGAAGAAATGGTGGCCGAAAGCTTCAAAGCATATACTGCTCAAAGTGTGGATGTCAAAACGCTCATACAGGAATACTTCGGCATATCCGGGCTTTCTGCCGGAGAGGAAGCCGCGCTGAAGGAGGCCTTTATCGAAGAAAAAGAGGGGCTTGCCGCAGGTGATAACGAGTATGCAGGCGGCTTTGCAGATGCTGTTACTGCTTTCGTAAGTTCAAAGATCAATGTTGGGTGGACTTCTGGGGGGCATACGGGAAGCGATGTGCCCATAATGGCTTACGGCCCCAATGCCGAACAGCTTTCCGGGCATATTGATAATACGGAAATATTTGAAGCGATGAAGTCCGCCATGGGTTTATAAATAGAACCGTATAATTTTCCTCATCCTACGAGACCTTTCTCATGTCCTCAAAAGGTTGCCCGCCGGAGGCATAACCCTATAGAAATGACCCGCATCTCTTTTGACGCTTCATAACCACTTAATAACCGCTCTATAACCGCTTTAGAGAGGGACAGCACATTCCTCAAAAAGGCAGGGGCCTATGCCCTTGGGGGCGCAGCCCCCAAAAGGTAATGTTCCCCCTCCCATTTCATCTTCAACCCTTCCTATCTCACAAGTTCGCAAATGGGAGGGGGTAAGGGGGTGGGCATATTTATTAAGAACAACCTACCCCGATATCCACAATCTGCTTGTAAATTGTCTCGGGGGTGTGGGCTTGGGAAGAGGGGTAAAACCCCTTTCCCAAATACCCGTAGCACAGGCGGGGCAAGACGGGGGGAGGTTGGGAAGGGGGGCGCAGCCCCCCCCCTCACAAAATTAAGAAAACATATTGGGGAATTGCCGCACGATCCCCATGGCAAGGACATCGGCCATCCCGAGCGCCTGCTGTTCCACTCTGTCATAAAGCTCTATTGATTTCTCGTACTCCTTATTCAATATAGCCAATGCTTCTGCCTTCGTCAGCGCCAAGTGTTCATACAGCATAGACCTCGTTTCCTCCTGCGGCCAGTAGGGATTGAGCCGCGATAGGAAATAGGCGATATCGTCCGCGTTGGCATACCAGTCTTTCTCCGCTTTCGCCGCAGCGGCGGTGTCACCCGCCTTTGCCGCCTTGACCAGCTCAGATGCGATAGTCAAATGCTCCCTGATGAGCCGCTCGAAATTATCGGCGTTCGCATCCCCGTATAAAGGCCTTAGCAGCGCAGCCATATCCGGCGCGTTCCGCAGCAGGCGGGCGGTGACATAAGGTGCATCAGGCGAGTCGTTTGCCATGCTCAGGATCGCCATGCGGGTCCACTCAACATGCTGTTCCCATAAAGACCTGAGAGCGTTGCGCAGCTGAAGCTCCGCCATGCTGATTTCTTTTGGGCCTTGGCGGTACATGCGATACCGGGAGTTTTTCGGAATGCACAGCACCTGCCCGATGAAAAGGTTGTACGGGTCTATCCCCGGATTGGCGTTTCGTATATCATCCACCGTAGTGTTGTAAAAATTGGCAAGACGATACAGCGTGTCGCCCCGCCTGAGCGTATGGTGTACTGTCCCTGGAGGACATCTCAACATAGGATCCACCTCAAATCGTTTTATTGTCTATTATATGCTTCAACCCCCCGCAGCGTACTGTGCCCAGCTTGTTTCATGCCGGATGCCCCGGATTCACCGCGTGCTTTTTTATCTCATATAATGAGCAAGCGAGGTGGGGGAAGTGCAGTATGCGGCCATTGTCCTTCTGGGCATCGTGGCAAATCTGGATAATATGTGCCTTGGATTGGTATTCGGCCTGCAGCGCAAACACATCCCGTGGGTTTCAAACCTGGTCATCTCCCTCATATCGGGGCTGGCTGCTTTCATCCCCTGTTTCATCGGCGGCCTTGCCGGTTCCACCATCCGGCAGTGGGCAAACCTCGTAGGCGGCCTCCTTCTTTGCGCCGCAGGGGCATGGATGTTTATCGCCGCACTCCGGAACGGCAAAAAACATACAGAGAAAATAGCAGAGAGCGCACAGAGCAGTCCTTCCGGAGAAGACCGCCGCAAGCGGCTCAACTTCCGGGAAACAGTACTGCTGGGCTTCACCCTCGCCCTGAATTGCATCGGCCTGTCTCTGGGCGCCGGAGTGGCAGGCATAGACAGCGGGATACTCGCCGCATCCATGATCGTATTCAGCTTCATGTCCATCTTTTTCGGCAATCAGATAGGCCTTAAGAACCGGCTCCACGTCCGGCTCCCTCAGAAGCTCATCGAGCTGCTTTCAGCCGTCCTCGTCATAGGCATAGGGCTGTATGAGATTTTTGTATAAGAAAAAACCGCCCTGTATCGAGCGGCTTTAAGGGGGAATGGCGTTATTCCATCTTCAACAATCCGCTCTCCGGTTAAAGCACTACTATTAATCTCTCATATTATAAGCAGACAATAAGAAAAGCCCCTGCATTTCTGTAGAAGCTCCTCTCTTGGTCTGTACAACCTGCTATAAGGATAACAATAGTTATCAGCAGGATTCCGATTTTAAGCGTTTTCATGTTTTCCTTAATATTGAT
>JAUYED010000028.1 GCA_030691525.1 Bacillota bacterium
GTAGAAGGCCATCAAGAAGGGGCAACCAAGGGATACAATCCAAAGAAGCTCGGTAATCGTTGCTATAACATACAGTTTGCTTTCTGCGATGAATTAAAGGCATACATTACTGGATTTGTGAGAAGTGGAAATACCTACACCGCAAACGGCGCTGCAGAAATGATAAAAGAAATCGTTGCCAATATCAAAACGAATAAATTAGAAATCATGTTCCGAATGGACAGTGGTTATTTTGATGAAGAAATCATTAAGACCATAGAATCTCTTGGCTGCAAGTATTTGATTAAGGGAAAATCCTATCCAACACTCGCTTCACAAGTAACAGATTCGTCTGTTATATTCGTTAAAGGTGAAGAAGGCAGAGAAACTACAGAACTGCTTACAAAGTTAAACACATGGGATAAAGTCAGAAGATTTGTTGTGTCTCGCGTTTTAAAACCCGAAAAAGAAAGAGCACAATTATCACTTCTGGAGGGCTCGGAATACGAATACTTTTTCTTTGTAACAAACACTGATTTAGCGTCAGAAAAAGTTGTGATTTCGTATGAAAAGCGTGGCAACGCCGAAAATTACATCAAAGAAGCAAAATATGATATGTCGGTAGGTCATCTTCTGCTAAAATCATTTTGGGCTAATGAGGCCGTGTTTCAAATGATGATGCTTTCATACAACCTGTTTTTGCTGTTCAAATTTGATTCGTTAAGCATTTCAGAATACAGACAGCAATTAAAGACATTTCGTCTGAAGTATGTATTTCTGGCCGCCAAAATAATCAAAACTGCTAGATATGTGATTATGAAGTTGTCAGAAAATTATCCGTATAAGGAAGTGTATGAAAAATGTCTGGCATAACAAGAGTATTACCTAAAAAATTGAGCGTTGCTCTGTGGATAACTTACAGAGTTTAATAAGTATTCTCATCAGAAAGTTGAAAGCAATAATTTATCGAAAATAATTGAAAGGTGGTGACGGACATGGTAAAATATTCAAGAAACAAGCTAAACTCTTCGTGAAATAGTGTTCTTTGAAGCTAATTAAAAATGCACGTGGAATTTAGGTAGAAATAATTGGAGGTGTATATATGAGCTGCTTTGGTTTTATCGGATTTGGCAGCATGGCGAAAATGCTAATAAAAGGTCTTGTTGAATATGCCGATGTTAAGGTTTCGGATATCATAGTAACCAGAAAGGATAAAAACAAATTTGCTGAGATTAGCACATTATTCCCCGGTATTAAAATTGGCAAAACGATTGTCGATGTTGTAAATAATGCGAATTATATTTTTCTTTGCATTAAGCCTGCTGATGTAAAAAATGTTTTGCTGGAAATAAAGCCATACATAAGGAGCGACATCCATTTGATTTCTTTAGCAGGAACAGTCAAACTTGATCACATTCAAAACATCATTAATTGCAGGATGTCAAAACTCATTCCAACAATAACATCTGATATAGGGGAAGGAATAAATCTGGTCTGCCATAATGCTAAAGTTACACAAGAGGATAAATCATTTTTTAATTTCCATATAGGTAAGCTCGGGAAAATAAAAATCGTAACCGACAATGACATTGGCTTCGCCGCAGAGCTTACGAGCTGTGGACCGGGATTTATTGCGTCAATATTTGATAACATGGTAAAAACAGCAGCATTGCACACGCATTCGTTTACTTCTGAAGAAATTGCTGAAATGGTGACATATACGCTTTATTCCACGTCAAAACTATTGTACGACAGGCAACTTGCTTATAGCGATGTTATTGAGAGAGTAGCGACAAAAGGCGGAATAACGCAGGAAGGCGTTGCGGTTTTCAATGAAATGCTCCCCGCCATATTTGAAGTCATGTTTTCCAAAACACTTGAAAAAAGGAATACAGTTGAAAATCGTATTGATGAAGATTTTGCTTCCGCCCAATAATTATATGTCTAGCATATGGTGAGTAACCTTGTGACAGGGGGAAACGGCAGTGTTGATTGAGAATGTAAAAATGTAGGGAACGGTCTTGACCGTTCCGCACCAGGAGGTGGATACCGTATGGAATTGCCAGTATATATTTTGATGGAAACTTTGGTTGAATGTAACAGGACTCATACGCTTTTGCGATAATGAAAAGGAGATAACAAAAAAATGCAAAGGATATTTGAAACAGAGATCGCCGGCAGGAAAGTTACCGTGGAAACCGGCAAATACGCGCAGCAGGCCAACGGTTCCTGCGTCGTGCGCTGCGGCGATACCGCAGTGCTGGTATGTGCCACGGTTTCACAGAAACCGCGCGAAGGCATAGACTTTTTTCCACTTGCGGTGGATTACGAGGAAAAACTCTATTCTGTGGGAAAGATCCCGGGCGGTTTCATAAAAAGGGAGGGCCGTCCCACCGAAAAGGCCATATTGACATCCCGCCTTATAGACAGGCCTATACGCCCGCTGTTCCCCAAGGGTTTCAGGAATGACATCCAGATCGTGGCGACCGTGCTGTCCATGGAACAGGATATCCCAGCGGGAATATATGCCATGATCGGCTCTTCCATCGCCCTGAGCATTTCGGACGTCCCCTTCGACGGCCCGACAGGCGCTGTAACCGTAGGGCTTGTGGATAACGAGATCGTGCTTAACCCCGATTCGCAGCAGAGGGAAAAAAGCCGGCTGCAGCTTATCGTATCGGGGACGCGGGATGCCGTCATGATGGTGGAGGCCAACGCGCAGGAAGTAACAGAGGAGGAGATGATCTCGGCCATTTTGTCTGCGCATCAGGAGATAAAAAAGATCGTTGATTTCATTGATGATATCGTATCCGGCTGCGGGAAATCCAAGATCGTAGTCGAACTCCAGAGCGTGGCCCCCGAGTTGGAGAAAGAGATAAGGAAATACGCCGCTGAAAAAGTGCGCTATGCCCTTGATACCTTTGACGGGGACGAGAGGGAAGCGCGGGGGCGCCAGACAGAGGAAGAAACTGCTGCTTATTTTACCGAGAAATACCCCGGTGATGGCTCAGTCTTATCCAGCGTTTCATCGGTGCTTTTTGATATGGCCAAGGAGACCGTCCGAAAGAGGATCATAAAGGAGGGCACGCGTCCAGACGGCAGAAAGAATGACGAGATCCGCCCCATATGGTGCGAAGTAGGCGTATTCCGCCGTCCGCACGGCTCGGCCGTCTTTACCAGGGGCCAGACGCAGGTCTTCACTGCCGTTACTCTCGGAGCCATGCGGGAAGTGCAGAAGCTGGATGGCCTGGAAGAGGACGAATTCAAGCGTTATATGCACCACTACAATATGCCGCCCTACAGTACAGGCGAAGCCCGCATGATGCGCGGGCCTGGCAGGAGGGAGATAGGGCACGGTGCTTTAGCGGAACGCGCGCTTGAATACATGATCCCCGGCGAAGAAGAGTTCCCCTACGCCATACGCCTGGTATCCGAGGTTCTGAGCTCCAACGGCTCCACTTCGCAGGCCAGCGTCTGCGCCAGCACGCTCGCCCTGATGGACGCAGGAGTGCCCATTAAAGCGCCTGTCGCCGGCATCGCAATGGGGCTTATCAAAGACGAAACGACGGAAAACATTGCCATTCTCAGCGATATCCAGGGAATGGAAGATTTCATGGGCGATATGGACTTCAAGGTCGCAGGCACTTCAAAAGGCATTACAGCCATCCAGATGGATATAAAAATAAAAGGTGTTGAAGGTTCCATCATGAAACGCGCTTTAGAACAGGCGTACATCGGACGGCTTTTCATCCTGGGCAAGATGCTGGAGACGCTCCCCGCGCCAAGGAAGGAGCTATCGCCTTTCGCACCCAAGATCATCATGTTCTCCATTGCCATAGACAAGATCAGGGAGGTCATCGGCCCGGGCGGCAAGATGATAAACAAGATCATCGCCGAAACAGGCGTGAAGATAGATATCGAGGACGACGGGAGGGTCTTCATCGCCACGCCCGATGAGGAAGCCATGATGAAAGCCAAACAGATGATAGAAAACATCGCAAAGGATGTCGAAGTGGGAGACGTTTATCTCGGCAAGGTGATGCGCATACTGCCCTTCGGCGCCTTTGTGGAGCTTGCCCCGGGCAAGGAAGGCATGGTCCATATCTCCAAGCTCGCCAATGAGCGGGTAGAGAAAGTGGAGGACGTAGTCAAGGTCGGGGACGAGATACTTGTCAAGGTGATGGAGATAGACAGGCAGGGACGTATCAACCTGTCAAGAAAGGGCTTGATAACCGAAGATAAAGATAAAGCAAGCCCGCCTAAAAAATAGCTGAAGAGTAAAAGCCGGATGAAAATTTACCGGCTTTTCTTGTTTTAAAGCGAAAAACTTTTATGTTAATTGTAATTCCCAGCGCGTCCCCGAATTATTAATTTGTACATTGCAAATCGTACATTGTTATATTCACCCGTTTCAAAGAATATTTTTATAAAAAACAGGAGCGGGTGATAAACCAAAATGAAAGCACATGTTTCGAGAATTTTGAAGTACGCCGTGATAAACTTATTTTTAGTATCGCTCATCGCAGGCATCTATGTGCTCGCATCAAATGAGGACGTACGGGAGGTTCTGAACAGCACGGCCGGCTTTCCCGTCTACCACGGGAGCCAGCAATGGAAAAAGGCGGCGCTGGAGTGCTGCGTGGACGGCTCCGAAAAGCGCGTGATACAGATCCTGGACATCATGAAAGAAAACAGGGCAGCCCTGACGTTTTACGTTTCCGCCCCGTTTGCCAGGGCAAATCCGGATATACTCCGGCGCATGTCGGATGAAGGGCATGAAATAGGCATGCTTGGCAGGGATTATCAGTATGGCCTGGACAGCGCCGATGGGATAATAAGAGACATAAAGTATTTTCAGAGCATCGTGCTTGATGCCGCCGGAGTCAGGCCTTTGCTCTACATGCCGTATTCCGATTCGGTGGAGGGGGACATCGTCGGCACCGTTGCTTCTTTTGGATGCAAAGCCGTCCTTTTCACGCGAAATTCATTTTCGCTTTCGGATACGCCGAGCGAGATACTTCACAGAGCCGTAAAAGGGCTTGGCAACGGCGACCTTATCATGCTGTATCCGACTGCCGGCACCATCGAAGCGCTTCCAAGGATCATCTATGAACTTCGGAGACAGGGCCTGGATATGGAAACTGCGGGCCGGCTGATAGGATATTGAATATTGAAACTGCCTGTTCGAACAGATTATAATAAGATTGATTCGCGCTTAGTAAGGATGGTATCGGAATGCACGAAAAAAGGACTCTGGAAAACGGGATCACCGTCGTATACGAAAAACTGCCCGATTTCAAGTCGGTCGCGGTAGGCATCTGGGTCAAGGCGGGCTCCGCCAATGAAGCAAAGGATATAAACGGCATATCCCATTTCATCGAACACATGATGTTCAAGGGCACGAAAAAGCGCTCCGCGCGCGATATTGCGCTTGAGATGGATAATATCGGAGGGCAGCTCAACGCCTTTACTTCGAAGGAATGCACGTGCTACCACGCAAAAGTGATGGACAAGCATCTCGGGACGGCGGTGGACGTGCTCTGTGACATCATACAAAATTCTGTGTTTGATAAGAATGAACTGGAAAAGGAAAAAGGCGTCGTCCTTGAAGAAGTCTCCATGGTAGAGGACACGCCCGAAGAGCTCGTCTTCGACATCCTCGCGCAGGGCGTCTTTTCAGGCCACCCCCTGGGACAGCCGGTGGTCGGTAACCGCGACGCGATCCGCGCCTTCTCGCGAGCCCATATCATTTCCTTCATGGGGGATTGCTACACCACCGAAAACGCGGTCGTCTCGGCAGCGGGCAATTTCGATGAGAACATCCTGCTGCAGATGCTTGAAGAAAAAATGGCTTTGATGCCCATCGAGTGCAGGGGTGCATGCGCCGGCGGAGAAAGACCCGTGCCGGAGCACACCAGCGGCTTTATGACCAAAAAGAAGGAAAATGAGCAGGTGCACGTCTGCCTGGGGCTTCCCGGTTACCCGATGGCGGACAAGCGCTCCTACAGTTTGAACGTTTTGAATAATATTCTCGGGGGAGGCATGAGCTCACGCCTTTTCCAGGCCATCCGCGAAGAAAAGGGGCTGGCGTATTCCGTCTATTCCTACCCGTCTTTCTACGCAAATACCGGCCTTTTCACGCTCTATGCAGGTACCAGCCCGAAGTATCTCAAGCAGGTCATCGAAATGATGCTCCAGGAGATGAGAAAGCTCAAAAAAGAGGGGCTGACCGATGAGGAAGTGGCGCAGGCCAAGGAGCAGCTCAAGGGCAACTATATCCTCGGGCTGGAATCAACGGGTTCAAAGATGATCGTGCTCGGGAAATCCCAAACCCTTCTTGGCAGGGTCATCGAAGAAGAAGAAACGCTGAGAAAAGTTGAAGAAGTGACCCGGGAAAGCGTGGCGGGCATCCTCGAAGAAGTCTTTGATGAGAAAAGGATGTTCGCTGCCGTGGTGGGGAATACGGAAGACGGATTCGACCTATCAGATTATATTGACAGGGGGCAGGACGATGGACAAGCTTGAAAGGATATTTGAGCTGCAAAAGAGCTTCGACGACGGCCTCATAAAAAAGAGGGGCCTGGAAGCTATAAGCATGGAAGAATGGCTGCAAAAAGAATCGCTTGCGGTCATGGCGGAACTTTCCGAGCTTCTGAACGAGGTCAACTATAAATGGTGGAAAAACCCGAAGCAGGTGGATATGGGCGCTGTGAAAGAGGAACTGGTGGATGTGCTCCACTTTTTCGTCAGCATGTGCATAAAGGCGGGGCTGACGGCGCAGGAGCTGCATGACCTGTATATCCAGAAAAACAGCGAAAATTTCAAAAGGCAGAACGGCCTTTCCGATAAGGAAGGGTACGCTGCTGAATAATCACGATACGGTCTCGCGCTCCCTGCAAGCTGCTTTGCCAGGGGGCTTTTCTTTTATTCTTATAGCCGAGCGCACACCGGATACGGCTTGCACCATGCATTATGGCGATTCATATAATATGGTATCAAAAATTTAAAGGGTGACCGTATGAAAAAACCAATTCATGACTATGGTTTTTTTATCATGGGCGGGGATGTGCGCCAGCTGGAACTTTCGCGGATGCTGAAGGAGAAGGGCTGCCGCGTGGATTCATATGGTATTTCCACGCAGACGGGCAAAGAGCGTCCCTGGAAGGAGCAGATGGCGGATCAAGAAATCGTCGTCTTTCCCATCCCCATGGAAGACGGGCAGGGGAATATCCTGATGCGCCTCAGTGAAGAAAAAATCCCTGCGGGCGAAGCCATCATGTCCATCCCACGCGGCGCAGCCGTCTTTGCCGGGTTTGCCTCGAAGCTGCTGGGAGAGCGCGCCGCCAGAGGGGAGATCGCCCTTTTCGACTTCAACGAAATAGAATCCTTCACCATCAAAAATGCCGTCCCTTCGGTCGAAGGCGCGATTGCCTGCGCCGTTATCCATTCTCCGGCGGCCATTCACGGCAGCCGCTGCCTGGTCATAGGATACGGCCGCATCGGGAAGCTTCTGGCCAGAGCCCTCAGGAACCTGGGCGCTCATGTTACTGTGGCTGCAAGGCGCAGGGAATCCCGGGACTGGGCGGAAGCGGAAGGCCATGCTTCCGTTGATACGGCATGGATGGGAGATATTTTCCCACGCTGCGGCTTCATATTCAATACCGTCCCGGAAAGGATAATACCTTTTGAATGGCTGCACTTGATAAAGCGCGAATGCCTCCTGATGGAACTGGCGTCAAAACCCCATTGCCTTGACCCCATAGAAGCAGAGAAGCTGGGACTGAAGTACCGGTTGGAACAGGGGCTGCCCGGGAGGTATTCCCCGAGGTCGGCAGCCAATATCATCCTTGAAACCATTGAACGATGCCTTGAAGACAGCGTGGAGGGTCAAAAATGACGCTTGAAAATAAAACAATCGGCTTCGCGCTGACCGGGTCCTTCTGCATGCTTCAGCAAGTCCTTCCGCAGATCGAAGCGCTCGTGCAGGCAGGAGCCGTCGTCATACCCATCATATCGGATAACGTCAGAGACCTGGACACCCGCTTTTTCGCAAAGGAAGACCTCAGGTTCCAGATCGCAAAAATCACGGGACAGCCCATCATTCAGACCATAAACCAGGCCGAGCCCATCGGTCCCAAACAAATGCTGGATGTGCTCATCATCGCGCCGTGCACAGGCAACACCCTTGCCAAGCTCGCCAACGCTATCACCGACACTCCCGTCCTGATGGCAGCCAAATCCCAGCTGAGAAACGGCAGGCCGGTGGTCATCGCCGTCTCGACGAACGACGGGCTGGGGAACAACGCCAGAAACCTTGGCGCGCTTTTGAATGCAAAAAATATCTACTTCGTACCATTCGGGCAGAACGACAGCCAGAAAAAGTGCAATTCGCTCGTTGCCAAAATGGATATGATCCAACAGACGCTCCAATACGCGCTTGAAGGCAGGCAGATACAGCCCCTTCTGCTGGGCATCTTGGAGCTGAAATTTTAATAGGAATTCTTTCAGTTGAAGCGTGGCGTGTATGGTATTTACCATCATGTATCTGTCAAATACTTAGATAGATACGTTAATGAGTTCTACTTCAGATATAACAATCGATATCAGGATATGTTCAGTTTAGTTTTAGCGCAGGCAAGAATACGAACGAAAAGCCTCCATTTAAGTGAAGGCTTTTCCCACTGCTCCCACCCCATTAAACACATATTTCTTTCTTTTCAGAAAATAAAGGCGGAATAATAAACTTGGATCCACAGATGGCCTCTCCGCATACAGTCGTTACAAAACTGGCCATACTTGCTAATTGTTGTTCTATGGTGTCAAAAATGGACTGTCTCTCATTTTCTTCTAAGTCGCAGTTTTTATCGTTAATAGACACGCCAATTTTAAAGATTAATTTGCCGGAAAATAATACCTTGGGACTGAATTGGAAAGAAACAGTGGCAATAATCTCGCCATTTTTAGCATCTTCTTGCGTCCATTGATATTGGCATTTAAAATCTGCGCCTAATTCAGTTCCCTTTGACGGCTCTTTGAGCTTTTTAAACTCAATTTTCTTAACGCATAAGTCTTTTAACTCGAAATCTATAATATTGTTATCATTACTTTTTCCCATAAATTAAACCTCCATAGTTCGATCCGGTAAGTACCGCATTGTACTACCCTCACGTTCTTTCC
>JAUYED010000107.1 GCA_030691525.1 Bacillota bacterium
ATAACCTCTCCAACGCCCCGTCCCTGTCATTGCGAGGAGTGAAATGGTGAAGCAATGAATTTAGTTGAAACAGATCGTTGCAGAAAATCCGTCCTTAACGGGGTGTGGGCTTGGGAAGAGGGGCGCTAGCCCCTTTTCCAAATACCCGCAGCCCCCAAAAGGTAATGTTCCCCTCCCGTTCTCATAAACCTTATACTATCTCTCTGATTATTAACGGGAGGGGTCAGGGGTGGGTATCTTTTATCAAGAGTATAACACCCCGACGGGTTTTAACAAATTATCGGCAATCTGCCCCCTGCCGTTTAAAATAGTGCATCCCCGAATTGTACATTGTAAATTACATAACATTATCAATTATCTGGGATAGTTCCGCTTTGCTCCTCACGCCCACTATCTTTTCGGCAATCACGCCGTTTTTAAAAAGGATTAGCGTAGGTATGCTCATTATCCTGTATCTCATAGCGATGTCACTATATTCATCCACATCCAGCTTGCATATTTGTACCTTGCCGTCGTAATCGGCAGCCAGCTGTTCGATGATGGGTGCGATCATCCTGCACGGCCCGCACCACGCAGCCCAGAAATCTACAAGCACCGGAACGTTGGACTTGTTCACCACATCGTCAAAATTCTCTTTGTTCAGCGTTACTACTTTTCCAAAAGCCATGATTCTAAAGACCTCCGCTCTGCTCTTTCTACACTATATAACATCTTCGCCGTTTGCTGAAACAGCCCCTCGTCAAATCTCCTCTGGCACTTAATATCCGCTCTATAATCTCTCCCCATGTCACTGCTTCGGAGCACTCGCAACGTAGCATTCCTGAATTGTACATTTCCTAAGTATCAGTCCTGATATGCAGCTCCTTCAGCTGCTTCGCGTCCACATCTGAGGGCGCATCCGTCATGGGACACGAACTGTTCTGCACCTTCGGGAACGCGATCACATCCCGTATGGAGCTTTTGCCGCAAAGGAGCATCACCAATCTGTCCAAGCCGTATGCGATGCCGCCGTGCGGAGGCGCGCCGTATTTGAAGGCCTCCAGCAGGAACCCGAACCTCGCCCATGCCGTTTCCTTGTCAAACCCCAGCAGGGAAAACATCTTTTCCTGAAGTTTCCGGCTGTGTATGCGCACGCTCCCGCCGCCTATCTCACAGCCGTTGATGATTATGTCGTAGGACTTTGCGCGGGCTCTGCAGGGGTCGGATTCGAGCAGCGCTATGTCTTCGTCCATGGGGCTTGTGAAAGGGTGATGGCATGCTACGAACCTTTTCTCCTGCTCATCATATTCCAGAAGCGGGAATTCATTTACCCAAAGCACATCAAATCTGCTGTAGTCAATAAGTTTTAAACGCTGCGCTAATTCCAGTCTCAATGCGCCGAGCGAATCAAATACCACCTTGTTTTTATCCGCCACGAAAAATATCACGTCGCCTTTTTCCCCGCCCATGCGTGCGATGATCTTATCCATCTGCTCCCCGCTGAAAAACTTCGTGATTGGGGATTTCAGCCCCTCTTCGGTGATGGTGACCCATGCCAGCCCCTTGGCTCCGTATGTCTTTACAAATTCTACTAAAGCGTCCAATTCCCGCCGCGCGAAAACCGCCGCGCCGCCCTTGGCGTTGATGCCCCGCACGCTCCCGCCGTTTTTCACAGCCGAGGCGAATACGTTGAATCCGCAATCTTTCACAAGCTCGCTGATATCTGTTAATTCCAGTCCGAACCGCGTATCCGGTTTGTCGGAACCGTACCTGCTCATCGCCTCTTCCCATGTGAGCCGTCTGAACGGGCGCTTTAACTTGACGCCGATGGCTTCTTCAAATATCCTGCAAATAAGCCCCTCGTTGATTTCCAGGACATCGGCGGGCTCCACGAAGGACATCTCCATATCTATCTGCGTGAATTCGGGCTGCCTGTCCGAACGAAGGTCTTCGTCCCTGAAGCATCTGACTATCTGGTAATACCTGTCCAGCCCCGATACCATGAAAAGCTGCTTGAAGAGCTGCGGCGACTGCGGCAGCGCGAAAAATTTGCCCGGGTGCAAACGGCTTGGCACGAGGTAGTCGCGCGCTCCTTCGGGCGTGCTTTTTGTCAGCATAGGCGTCTCTATTTCCAAAAATCCGTTGTCATCCATATATTTTCGTGTGATCTGGGCTACTTTGTGCCGCATCATGATATTCGCCTGCATCTCAGGGCGACGGAGGTCGAGGTATCTGTATTTCAGCCGCACGTTCTCGTTGGCAGTTATACCATCTTCGATATAAAAAGGCGGCGTTTCCGCTGTGCTCAATATCTTGAATTCTTCAACCTTCAATTCCACTTCGCCGGTGGGGATCTTGGGGTTTACCGTTTCTTTGTCCCGCTTTACGATACTGCCTTTGACCGCTATGACATATTCACTGCGGATCCTCTCCGCCTTCTTGAAGTTTTCAGGAGAACGTGACTGGTCAAATACGATCTGCGCCACTCCGCTTCTATCTCTAAGGTCAACGAATATCAGCCCGCCGAGGTCGCGCCGCTTTGCCGCCCAGCCCATCAGCGTTGCTTTTTTGCCCACATCCTCCATGCGTATTTCCCCACAGCATGAGGTCCTTTTCCAGCCCTGAAGAAGCTCTTCCATATGCAACTCACCTTTACCTTTTTTTCAGCTTATGTTCAAAGTAGGCGGCAAGCGTTCCCATATCCGCCTTCTCTTCCTTCGAATCCGTCATGTTCCGCACTGTGGCCAAGCCGCTTTCCAGCTCTTCGTCCCCAAGGATGACGGTATAGCCGCAGCCCGATTTATCCGCGTACTTGAACTGGGCTTTCAGGCTCCGCCCCATGTGGTCGCATTCCGCGCTTATCCCCGCGTTCCTCAGTTTTTCAGCGAGGCCGAATGAAGCCGTCCTTGCCTTTTCCCCCGCCGATGCGATGAATACGTCGAATGCAGGAGACCAGGGTATGATCACCTCTGCGTTTTCCACGACGAGAAGCAGCCGCTCCATGCCCATGCCGAAACCCACGGCCGGCGTCGGCGGCCCGCCCAGTTCTTCGATCAATCTATCGTATCTTCCCCCGCCGCAGACCGTACCCTGCGCCCCTATATCTTCTGAAACTATCTCAAATACCGTCTTTGTATAATAATCCAGCCCGCGTACGATGAACGGGTCTATTTTGTAACTGACGTTTAATGCTCCGAGGTATTCTTTCAACTTCTCAAAATGCGCAGAACATTCGCCGCAAAGCCAGTCTACCATCGCGGGCGCCTCTGACGCTGCCTTTTTGCACTCTTCTACCTTGCAGTCAAGGAGCCGCAGCGGGTTTTTCCCGTACCTTTCGCGGCACGCTCCGCACATTGCGCCTATCTGCGGCTTGAAGTACGCCTTCAGCTTTTCGTGGTACGCCGGGCGGCATGCAGGGCAGCCGATGCTGTTTATATACAGCTTAAGCCCGGGCACGCCCAGCTTTTCGAATACGCGCATCGCAAGCCGTATCACTTCCGCGTCAATGGAGGGCTCCCCCGCCCCGAAGACCTCCACGCCGAACTGGTGGTGCTCACGCTGCCTTCCCGACTGCGGGTTTTCGTAGCGGAATATCGGCATGGCAAGGTAATACATCTTCAAAGGAAGCGGCTCGTTGAAAAGCCCGTTTTCGATGAAGCTTCGTGCAACGCCCGCCGTCCCCTCGGGTTTGAGCGTGACGCTCCTTCCACCCTTGTCATCGAACGTGTACATCTCCTTCTGCACGATGTCCGTCGTTCCTCCCACCCCGCGCATGAAAAGCTCTGTATGCTCAAATGTCGGCGTCCGGGTTTCCCGGTACCCGAAAATCCTGCAAACATCCCTTATAACGCTCTCGATATGCTGCCACTTGTAGCTCTGCGACGGGAGGATGTCCCGTGTGCCTTTCGGCGCCTGCGTCAGCATTTCCTTTACCCTCCTTCGGCAAATAAAAAAGCCCGACCCTATTTCCAGGGACGGGATATGCCCGCGGTACCACCCTGAGATTGGGCAATTTTCTTGCCCCTCTCTGGCCTTTAACGCTGGAGTGCGTCGCCGCATACTCTTTTTCTGCGGCGCGGTTTGGGGGTGTTCTTCGGCGCGGCCGCTTCCAAAAAGCGCTTCCAGTCGCAGCGCTTTCTCCCTGCTGGAGCTCTCCTGCCTACTCTCCCCCGCATCACCTTTAGTTGATTCATTATATCCACCTTTTTCAATCACTGTCAAGGTACAGGTCATGTATTAGTTATCCCTTTAACCTATTAATCATCTCCTGCAAGAAACCAATAACCCCTTTTCTTTAGCTCTATAACCTCTCCAACACCATTACCCTATTCTTGCAAGAACACAACACCCAACGGGTTTTTTGCGATTTATTGGCAAGCACCAAAGGTGCGCAGCCAATACCGGAGCAAAGAACCCAAACCTTCAGTCCCCTCCCGTAACTCATAACCCTGATAATATAAAATCCTCCGCAACGGGAGGATAGGGGTGGGTGGCTTCACATACCCGTAC
>JAUYED010000124.1 GCA_030691525.1 Bacillota bacterium
AGCGGGAAAATTGACCGCGATGGGCATGAATATGGTCGGCGTCCCCAAAACCATAGACAACGACCTATCCAGCACCGATTATACATTTGGGTTTGACACTGCTTCCAATATCGTCATGGCATCGCTGGACAGGCTGCAAACCACTGCTGAAGCCCATGCCAGGACCATAGTGGTGGAAATAATGGGGAGGCATACGGGCTGGATCGCCATGCAGGGCGGCATCGCCGGCAATGCGCATATGGTGCTGATCCCAGAATTCCCCGTACATATTGATGAAATCACAGGCCTGGTGAAGAGCCGCAAGGACAGGGGCAAACCCTATAACATCATCGCTGTAGCCGAGGGGTTCTGGCCTGAGGGGCTGGTGCTTGATACCGGCGAGGAAAAGCGCGACGCTTTTGGCAACGTGGTGCTCCCGGACAGGTGCGTAGCTAAGACGCTTGCGGAAATCATAGAGGAACGTACCGGCTGCGAGACCAGATACGTGGTGCTGGGGCACCTCCAGCGCGGCGGCGCCCCCAGCGCATTTGACCGCGTACTGGGCACACGCATGGGCATCAAGGCGGCGGAGCTGCTGCTGGAAGGCAAATTTGGCTATATGGTCGCACTCAAAGGCACGGAGATCGCAGCCGTCAACATCGCAGAGGCAGTCAGCACGCGCAAGAAGGTGGATAAGCCATTCTATGACTGCGCAAGGTTGTATGAGAGGTAAATGGGAAGGGGGCACGCCCCCTTCCCAACCTTCCCCCGTCTTGCCCCGCTTGTGCTGCGCACGGCCAGCGGGGCGCTTCTTCCCGTCTCGAAACTGCTTTGTACTGACATTTGACGTACACGCCGCCAAATGTCTTCTTCTTTTAACCCCGTAATTTGGTTTGGGCGCCGGCTCAATACCGGCTGGCGCCCCTTCGGGGCTTGCCGCTAAATTCACCGGCACCTATCGGGGTATTAAGTTCTTGTCAAACATATCGAACCATCATTGGATGGGCTTTTTTATACATCTGCTCGTGATTTGGTTTTTGACATCCTAATAGATTCAATCCATGCCACAATGAGCCATATCACCCATGCTTTTGCACTGTATCCGGAAATACTACAGGATATAGTGATGGAATCAATCCTAAATCATTTTATGCTTGTATATACTAAAGCATAGACGTTATATAGGGCGGGCATAAAATGGCGAAAAGACAGGCATACACCTTTATCCTCATCGTTTTTATCGCCATTATTCTTTTATGTACGTGCGCGGCCCCTGATCCCCTGCAAAAACAATCTCCGCCGCAGCCTGAGCAAAGCAGGTTTTCTGCCTCTGAAGTTCTGGATGAAGAAAAGCTGATGGAACACATCGGCAAACTCTGTTCTCTTGAACGGAAAGCGGGGACGACGGAGGAAAAGGAAGCCGCTGATTATATAGCCGGCCAGTTCACCTCTTCGGGTTACACCGTCAATGTGGCTAGATTTTCATTTTCGACAGAACACGCCCAGAAACTACCCGATACCTATTCGCTGATAATGCTCGACGATACGGAATTCGACCCGTCGCTCTATCCTGTAAAATACTGCGGAAACGGCAGCGCTGAAGGAGAATTGCGGCTTTTCGAAGATAAAGAAACGGAATGCAAGGGATGTGTCGCGCTTATCCCTGTAAGGGACGATACCTGGGAATTGGCGCAGACAGCAAAGGGTAAGGGTGCATGCGGGCTGTTATTCTACGCTCCGAGTGAAGACGTATGTGAGGACGGGGTACCCTGGGAATGCTTAGAGCAGGAGCTGGGGCTGCCTGCTGCGGGCGCTGGCTTTGATGATGGGGAAAAGCTGATAAGGAAAGCGAAGAAAGGAGAAAAGGCGCGCCTTGTGATCGAAGGGGCGAGATGGAAGCTATTTTCCCAAAATGTATCGGCAATCAAAAAAGCGCTGGTTGCCGACCCTGAAATAATCATCATCGGCGCGCACTATGACAGCTTTGCAGGGCTGCCGGGAGCCAATGACGACGCATCGGGAGTGTCCGTGCTTCTCGAACTGGCAAGAATCATCAGGAGTGTGCCGTCTGACACCGAGATACGCTTCATTGCTTTCGGAGCGGAAGAGGAGGGACAGCTCGGTGCTAAAGATTATATAAAGGGACTGGATGAAAATACGAAGTCGCGCGTAGTGGGCATGATCCAGCTTGATAGGCTTGGAAGCGAGCAGCTTTCCGTGTGCTATGCGGGCCAAAATGCCTGCCTGATAGGAGAAATGCTGCGGAGCGGACTGCGAAAAAACCAGAGCAGCGCTACCGAAAGGCAGGACGATCAAGGTTCTCACACGGTTTTTTGCGAGGCGGGAATGGACGCTGTGATGCTGTGCGGCAACGGGTCTGAGCAAGAATACCGCAACGCCCGTGACACCCAAGGGAACATCAAAAAAAGCGGCCTGGCGGCAGGAGGGAATGCCGTGCTATCGGTGGTGCTGCAGGCTGCGGATCTTTCAAGCGGCAGATTAAACGGCAGCGCAGCCACGCAGGCAGCAAGAAAGATCACGCTTCCGATGCCTGTTTCGACGATGGAAACCCACAGCGTCCTATGGTTCGGCGAAAAACGGTCTGATGTCGAAGAACTCCTTTCCCTGAACGGGCTGCCGTATATTAAAGAAGGGGAAATGACGGCGTACGAATATATGCTCAAATGGCTGGACATGGACAGAGCTGTCAAAAGCATCTTCTGGTACGATGAATCAAACCGGCTTTACGAAGTGGAAATCATGATGCAGGACGCGGGCTACTCCTATGACGAAACATACGACATCCTGAAGGCATGTTTCGGGGAACCCGATGAAGCAGCCGAAGGCGAGGACGGCACCGAAAAATGCTGGTATACCATCTACCGGAAAATGTTCGCGCTTCAGCAGGAGGGCGACGCTTATTTTCTTTATGTCTATGAATATGGCGTAGAAGACAAGGTATTCCGCCAATTCAACGTCCATGACGAACATATACGCTTTGGGAAAAAAGATGAAAAATACGAGCAGATATGGAAGATGATATCCTCTATGATGCGGCCGGAGGACATCAAAAAAATCGCCCGCTTCACAGTATTCACCGACGGCGTTTCAGGGAAGCTCGCACAAGTAGAGTTTATCGGCCAGAATCAATATGAATACGGGCTAAGTATAGATTATTGGGATGTGTTTGATGAAAACGGCAACATCCGGGATAAAAAAGAGATATTTAAAACGCTGGTCCATGAATACGCTCATATCCTGACCCTGGGGAGCGACCAGGTTGACTTGGATGCCTGGGAGGAGAGAGATGTTTTTGCCGATATCGGATGCTTCAAAGACGGCTCCTACCTGCAGGGATTCTATTCGCAGTTTTACAAGCCGCTGGAAGAAGATGCGAGGGCTCTGGACTTTGACGAGTTTTACAGCAAATATATTGATTCCTACCCGTCGGAATACGCCGCTACATGCCCGAGCGAAGACCTGGCCGAATGCTTTGCCGCGTTTGTGACCGATGCAAAAGCAAGCGGGGAGCTGGCAAAAAAGATGACATTTCTATCAAGTTTCAGTAAGCTTGTACAGGCGAAAGGATATATCCTTTCCCATCTGCCCGAGGTATTGGGAGAGGGGCTGCGCCCCCCTTCCCAACCTCCCCCCTCTTGCCCCGCTTGCACTTCGTGCGGTCAGCGGGGCGCTTCTTTTTCGTCTCGAAACTGCTTTGTACTGACATTTGACGTACACGCCGCCAAATGTCATCGGGTTAATGAACCCGTAAGGGTTGAGGGACGAGTTACCGCGTTTGATTAAGCCGATTACGAAGTTAAGGTATGCGGTGCTTCATCGCTATCGCTCCTCGCAATGACAGGGGAGTGGGGCGTTGAGAGGCAGCACGACTTACAATTTACAATGTACAATATTCTTCATTGCATTCGACATTCATCCGCCTTTTTAATATTTATTGTAAATATTTATTAGTAAAACAACAAAGTTATTGAAATAGCATCAATTAATGGATAGAATTAGTTTAGATGAATAAACAAAACCGAAAAATAACAGGAGGTAACCACCATGCCACGCCGCATATCAAGTATAGTTTTTATCGTCCTTATTCTATCACTCGGCATCAACGGGTGCAGTTCGGGTGCGATAGTATTTGAAGATGTAAACTTAGAGAACGCAATAAGAGAGGCGATATCAAAACCAACGGGTTATATTTTTGTCAGCGATGTAGATAAGATCACGGAGTTAAAACTAGAACTCAGGGATATTAGCGATATAACCCCGTTGCAATATTTTAGCAATTTGACTCGGCTTGATTTGCTTGGCAATCGAATCAGCGACATCAGCGCGCTGTCCGGCCTGACA
>JAUYED010000108.1 GCA_030691525.1 Bacillota bacterium
TAATGCGGCTAAAAGGTCGGCTATATCGTCCGTTTCATATACAGGGATGCGGAATATCGCCCCCATGCAGGAACGCACCACCTTGGGATTGAGAGGGCTGGCGCAGCCCTTCCCTAAAACCACCGAACCGGCTCCGAAGGCCTGCGCTGTACGCATGATCGTCCCAACGTTCCCGGGGTCCTGCACCCCGTCCAGTGTTACGGTCTTTGTACCAAGCTGTAGTAAATCATCGGGAAGATCGAAAGACGGAGCATGAAGCAGCGCGAAAGCGCCCTGAGGCGTCTCCGTTCCGCATACGCTTTCCATCATCGCGCCCGGCATTGCGTAAACGGGGATGCTAGATTCTTCGAGCAGGCGGATGACGCCTTGGTGTTTTTCCGTTTTATCAAAGGCGAACGCCGCACTATGGAAGCGCTGGCGCATTTCCAGCGCTTCCTCGATCAGTTTCGCTCCTTCGATGGCGTATAACCCGTTCTCTTTGCGCCCTTTCGGGCTTTGCAGCGACTTGGCCAGCTTGTAATAGCTGTTCTCACGGCTTGTGATACTTTGCATCTATGCCTCCGTAAAATATTATTTTTTTAATTTTGCCAAAGTAATCCTTTATATTTGGTTTAATTATATAGCAGAGTGAAATCGAAGGCAAAAGAAGAATCGGCCCTGCTCCCTGAGCTTGTATCTTTTGGTGGTTGATATTGTATAAAGCGCTCGTATCATGTATAATTTAGATATAATAAGCCGTATGACAGGGGTTTGATCACTGTGGAAAAAAACAACATGACTGTTATTATTTGTGGGCGGGAATATAATATCAGCGGCTCCGATTCCCGGGAGCATATAACCAGGGTGGCGGAACTGGTGGACTCCAAGATGCGGGGGATCCAGAAAAACCACGTTGGCATCGGACCAAGCCTTCTGGCGCTTATGACTGCAATCAACCTGGCGGATGAATACCTGAAGCTTACGGATGCCACCAAAAAAGAGAAAACGGAAGGCGCAGGCGAGCCCCCGAAGCAGGCTGAAAAACACAAAGCGCATGCAGCAGACACAAATATTTCCGAAGCACTTGCTAAGAGCGATAAACCTGCCCAGACTTTTTTGCCTTACGGGGAAGAGGGCGGGCAAATGAAGGGGACCGTGCTTCCAGAAACGCCCGAACCCGTATTTGGAGAGCTCGAAGAGCCGGCCGAAACGATCTGGAAGCCCAAGGATGATGAGCTGGCAAAGGCAGTTGCCGAGCTGATAGCGGAAAACGGCGATGACCAGCCGCCCAAACCCAAGCTATACGGGGAGCCCTGGAAAAAGTACGGAGAAGCGCAGCCCAAAACGCCCCAGCCTGTACAAGCCGCACCCCCGAAAGATGAGGAAGGATCAGGACAGCTGGCTGCTGAGGAAACAACGCAGCCCGATGAAGCCCGGATGGATGAGGAGAAAAAGGAAAAGCAGCAGGAGTTCGTTGACACCCAGACCATATTTGACGGATTTTAAACAGCGGATTACAGATACCGGTTTTGAAGAAGGCGGGCGATGCACCGCCTTTAGATTATTGTAAATACCTGCCAAAGGTGATTTTGGAGCTTAGAAATGAACCAAAAGACGATAGACATACTTGAGCTTGGCAAAATAAAAAAGATGCTCCTTGAGCACGTTGTTTCCCCGCTGGGCGCTGCTGAAGCGGAACAGGCGCCTGTTTCCACACGCATTGATGAGATAAGGACGATGCAAGCCGAAACAAGCGAAGCCGCGTGGTACCTCTTGCGCGAGGGAACGAGCCCTGTGCTGCCATTCACTGATGCCCGCGCCGCTTTGAAAAGGAGCGAAAAAGAGTCGGTTCTGAACCATGCGGAGCTGCTTTCGGTGGCCGCCTGCCTGAGATCCGGCAGGAACGCAAAGGCAGCCATCGGTGCCTTTACCGGCCAATACCCGCGTTTGGAGGCGCTGGCCGGGGAGTTATATCCCAATAAAAAAGCGGAAGGGGAGATATACCGCTGCATCCTCAGCGAAGATGAGATGGCGGACGACGCTTCCTCTGAGCTTTCCACGATAAGAAAACGCATCAGGGTACTGGGCGAGCGCATGCGCCAGAAACTGCAATCCATGATACATTCACCCGAGTATAAAAAATATCTGCAGGACCCCATCATAACCATAAGAAACGGAAGATACGTGCTTCCGGTCAAACAGGAATACCGTGGGCAGGTGCCCGGGATACTGCATGACCAATCCTCAAGCGGGGCCACGGCCTTCATCGAGCCGATGGCGGCGATGGAATCCAATAACGAGATCAAAAAGCTGGAGCTTGAAGAACGCGCGGAGATGGACAGGGTGCTTGCCCGACTGACAAAAATGGCGGCAGGGTTCGCGGGAGCGCTTACCGTATCCATTGAAGCCCTCGGAAAACTGGACTTTATTTTTGCCAAAGGCGCATTGAGCAGAAAGCTTCGCGCATCAGAACCACAGGTGAATGAAGACGGCATCATCGAATTTTACGAGGGGCGTCACCCTCTCATCCCCGAAGACAGCGTGGTGCCCATCGGCCTGAAGCTGGGCGGGGACGTCAAGGGGCTCATAATCACGGGGCCGAATACCGGCGGAAAGACGGTTACACTCAAGACGGTGGGGCTTTTTGTGCTGATGGCGCAGAGCGGGCTGCACATCCCTGCTGCAGAAGGGGCGAAAACCGGTTTTTTCGAAAATGTCTTTGCAGACATCGGCGACGAGCAGAGCATCGAGCAATCGCTCAGCACGTTTTCTTCTCATATGACCAACGTTGTGAATATCCTCCGGAGCGCAAACTCGCACTCGCTCATCCTGCTTGACGAAATGGGCGCAGGCACAGACCCTGCCGAAGGCGCTGCACTGGCCATGGCGCTTCTAGATGAACTGCGCAACAGGGGGGCGACCATCCTGGCGACGACGCACTACGGGCAGTTGAAGGCATTTGCTATGAATAAACCGGGGCTTGGCAATGCTTCGATGGAATTCGACGTGAAAACGCTTCAACCCACTTTCCGGCTGCTGATGGGCATCCCAGGGCGGAGCAACGCCTTTGAGATATCACGGAGATTAGGATTGGAACCGGGCATCGTCGAAAATGCCAAGGGCTATCTCGAAGGTGGAAAAGTATCATTCGAGGAACTCATCTCCAAAGCCGAGACACACAGGCAGGCGGCGCTGGAGGAAAGAAGGAAAGCGGAATCGGCGCGGCACGAGGCGGATAAACTGCGTGCCGCGATGGAAAGCATTGCTAAGCAGCAGGAGGAGAAGGCGAAAAGGGCCGTAGAAAAAGCCAAAGAAGAAGCACGCGGTATCCTCACCAGCGCAAGAGACCAGGCCGAGGAAGCCATTGACGCTATAAAAAAGGCCGCCAGGGAGGAGGAAGCGAAGCGCACCCTCACCATGCATGAGGGGCGGAAATCCATCGAAAACGCTATCAACGATTTAGCGGCCACCGCAGTCGAAACAGGTGAAGGCGAAAGGGTGCCGCCTGAAGAAATCAAAAAAGCCATGACCGTCTATCTGCCAAGGTACAACCAGACAGCGAGTGTCCTCTCCCCGCCCGACGAGAAGGGGGAGGTATCCCTGCTGGCGGGCGTGCTCCGGCTGAGTTTGCCACAGGAAGAGATATGCAGGGCTGTTATCACAGATAAGAAGCCCTCTCCCGCGAGGAATAAAGTGGTGCTTCAGCCCAAGCAGGCGGCTACGGAACTGCACCTCCGGCACATGACACTGGATGAAGCCATCCCCGAACTGGATAAATACCTGGATGACGCATTCCTCTGCGGCCTGCCCAGCGTGCGCATAGTCCACGGCAAAGGGACGGGAACGCTGCGAAGCGCCGTACACAAGCACCTGAAGACCCACCCGCACGTGAAATCCTTCAGAGCAGGCAAATACGGCGAAGGGGAGACGGGAGTCACCATCGTTGAATTGAAATAAGAGGTAATGATAATGGACGTTTGCAGCGCCTGCCTTCTGGGGATCAATTGCAGGTATAATGGTAAACCAGCCCCCGAAGAAGCCGCGATAAAGCTTTTCCTCGAAGGGAGGGTCATTCCCGTGTGCCCCGAAGCGTTGGGCGGCATGAAAAGCCCCCATGCGCCCTGCGAGATCGCAGGCGGCAGCGGAGAAGACGTGCTGGCAGGACGAGCGGCTGTATTGGATGCAGGGGGCGGGGACTGGACCAAGGAATTTATCAAAGGGGCAAAGCAGGCATTGATGATATGTAAAAAATTAGGCGTGCAAAAGGCCTACCTGAAATCAAAAAGCCCTTCCTGCGGCTTGGGAAGGATATACGACGGCTCTTTTACCGGCACATTGAAAAACGGAGAAGGCGTCACAGCGGCTTTACTTCGCAAGAATGGCATCGAAGTGATCGAAACCGGCTGATTCTTATGAACAAACTGTGAACTTAAAAATACGCGAGATACAAAACTCGCGTTTTTGTTTTATAATCATATTGAGGTGGACATGCATGGACGGAGCAAAGATACTGATAGTCGAAGATGATAAAAATATCAGTACGATCGTCAAAATGTACCTGGAAAAAGAAGGATACAGCGTATCAAGCGCGTACGATGGGGAAAGCGGGATAAGGCAATTTGAGCGGGAAGGGTGCGACCTGGCGGTACTGGATATCATGCTGCCGAAAATGAGCGGATATGAAGTCTGCCGGAGGATCCGTGAAAAGGGCGGCGTGCCTGTCATCATGCTCACTGCGCGCGGGGATACGGCGGATAAAGTTGCCGGGCTTGAGATAGGTGCGGATGATTATATCGTCAAACCCTTTGAAATGAAAGAACTTCTGGCAAGGATCAAGGCCGTCCTCAGGCGGAGCAGCCCGCAGGAAGCCAAGCCGCACAGCATGGTTTTCGGAGATATGAAAATAGACCTTGCTTCCTATACTGTTTCCATCGGAAAGCTCAGCATGGAACTGCCGCCTAAAGAGATGGAGCTTCTGAGCTTTTTGGCCGGCAATAAAAATACGGTCTTTACCCGTGAACAACTGCTTGAAAAAGTATGGGGATATAACTACTTCGGAGATTCCCGGACAGTAGACGTGCATATAAAGCGCCTGCGCGAAAAGCTGCCGCAGGACAGCTCCCACTGGCAATTGAAGACAGTATGGGGCGTCGGTTATAAATTTGAGGTGAAATGATGTTTCGTACAGTATTTTCCCGGATGCTGGCAACAAATATCGTAATATCGGTGCTGACCATGACGCTGCTGGCCTTAGTTCTTTCCTTTTCCCTTAGAGGAGTGTTTATAAACAAACAGTTTGAGGAAATGCGGCGAAACGAAGATAATATAATCTCAATAATCGAAAAAAATCAGGGCATTAAATGGGCTGAGCCATCAACGTTAATACAGCTCCAAGCTGTCGCAAGCAGCAACCATTTTGTCATTTGGCTCCTGGACAACCATGGAAATATATTAAGCATCGCAGGGGATGGGAGCGACAGTGACCAGTTCGAGCAGAACACACTGGGGGACAACCTGAAAGCGGTGCTCATCAAGGTGCTAAGCGGGGAGGAGATTGCTACTACGGGCATATTTGACGCTCCATTGAATGCGCCTGTAATGACTGTAGGACACCCTATCACCCAGAACGGCATGATGGGAGCCGTATTCATTCACTTGAAGCTGCAGGAGTTTGAAAGCATACTTGGAAACGTGATCATGAATATCACCCTTTCGGCGCTGCTGGCGATCGCTCTTTCAGTCATCCTTACATATTTCAATTCCCTGCGCATATCGCGCCCGCTTTCACAGATGAGTGCAGCAGCTAAGGAGATAGCACGCGGAAACATGCAAAAACGTGTAAATGGAGCGGGCAAGGATGAGATAGGGGAACTGGCTTCCAGCTTCAATAAGATGGTTGACGAATTGCAAACGCAGGAAAATGTCCGCCGGGGGTTCATAGCCAACGTATCGCATGAGCTCCGTTCACCTCTGACATCTATACAGGGATTCGTACAGGGAATTCTGGACGGCACGGTACCCGAAAACCAGAGAGATAAACACTTAAAGACGGTGCTTGGTGAAACGAAACGGCTTGGCAAACTGATCAACGACTTGCTTGACCTTTCGCAGATAGAGGCGGGGAAATTCCCCCTGCACATCACCAAATTTGACCTCAACGAAGTGGCGCGGCGCATACTGATCACTTTCGAAGGGAAGATTGAAGCCAAGGGGATGGAAGTGGATGCCCGCTTTGCCGGCGGCAAGCTCTTTATCCGGGCGGACATGGACAGGATGGTGCAGGTGCTTGCAAACCTTCTTGACAACGCCGTCAAATTTTCCAGATCCGGCGGCAAGCTTTACGTGCGGACAAAAACTGTAGGAAACGCCGCCAGGATCATAATTGCAGACAACGGGCTCGGCATTCCTAAAAAAGACCTGCCTTTCATCTGGCAAGGGTTTTACAGGGTTGATGACACGACAAGGGAAAATGGCGGGGGAACAGGCTTGGGACTCTCAATCGCCAAAAAGATAATCGAGCAGCAGAAAGGGAATATCAGGGTCAGGAGCGCTGAAGGGGCTTATACTGTATTCATCATAGACATTTTAAAGGAAACTGTTAGCAAATAATTCATAGCGCGTTCACAAATACTTAAATTATTGTGTTTATAATACAATCAACGAAACAATATTCGGGAGGAATAAGATATGGACAGCCAGTATAACGATCAAAGCAACCCGCCCGGGGGCTTTCAGCCGCCGGGGCCTGAAAACAAACCCCCGCAGAAAAAACGGGGGATCCATGTCTGGGGCGTGGTGCTCATCGCTATCGCCTCGCTGCTTATCGGCGCCATGGTGATGGCCTTGTTGACGCCTGTTTTAAATCTGGTTCCCAATAATAACTTGTCGCTCAATAATATGACCCCAAGCCCCTCGCCTTCAGCGCCGCTCCCATCGCAGAGCATGCCGCAACTGGGCAGCGGCACGGTCCCTTCCATCAGCGCCAACAATCCCGTAGTGGACATCGCTAAATATGTAACCCCGTCGGTCGTAGGTATCAGCAACAAAGTTTATACGAACACCAGGAGTGGCAGAACGCTGACGGAGCAGGCCAGCGGTTCAGGGTTCGTGATCTCCACAGAAGGCCACATCGTCACCAACTTTCATGTGATAGAGGGGAGCGATTCGGTAACCGTCATATTAAATGGCGGCCAGGAGATACCGGCTACCGTCATAGGCAGCGACCCTGCCAACGACATAGCTGTGTTGAAAGTGGAAGGGCAAAACCTGACGCCTGTCAAGAGGGGAGACTCTTCCAAGCTCCAGGTCGGTGAAATGGCTGTCGCGATAGGTAACCCGCTTGGGCATGAACTTGCGGGGACAGTGACCGCAGGCGTGATAAGCGCCCTCGAAAGGAAAATCAGCTTAGGCGGCAAAACGCTGTCCCTGATACAGACGGACGCAGCCATAAATCCCGGCAACAGCGGCGGCCCGCTGGTAAATATAAATGGCGAAGTGATCGGGATCAACACTGCAAAACCCGGTTTTGCGGGCTATACCGAAACGGGACAGCCCATCGTCTCCGAAGGCATCGGCTTTGCGATACCCATGAATACCGCCATGCCCGTGGTGGAAGAGATCCTGCAGAAGAAAGGCGATATTTCCCGCCCAGGCCTGGGCATCTATGGCGGGCCGGTCACGGACGAAATGGCAAGCGACTACGGGATGCCCAAGGGCATTTATGTCGAATGGCTGATTGATGGCATGCCTATTCAATACTCCGGGATGCAAAGCGGCGACGTCATCACTGCTGTCAATGGGACCCCCGTTGAGAGTATGGAGGCCCTCACGCAGATGCTCGATAATTTGAAAGTGGGGGACACGGTCTCATGCACCGTATGGCGCAGCAGCAAGACGCTGACCATAAATGTCCAGCTTGGGGATATCAATGCAGCGAGAAGCCAGTAAAGAATGTTGTGAGGGGGGCTTCTTGCCAAATAAATTTGTCAGCCGCCCCCCTTCCCAGGCCTCCCCCCAGCATTTGGCCTGCCTCATCCGGCAGACCAAATAAAGGAGTGTAAATTGACGTACACGCCGCCAATTTACACTTTTTTATTGACTATGCCCACCCTTGACCCCTCCCGTTATCAATCAGAGGGATAGTATAAGGTTTATAAGAACGGGAGGGGAACATTACCTTTTGGGGGCTGCGGGTATTTGGGAAAGGGGTTTCACCCCTCTTCCCAAGCCCATACCCCGAGACAATTTACAAGCAGATTGTGGAATATCGGGGTAGGTTGTTCTTAATAATTGAGAGTAAAGGCAAGGCGGAGCTAACGCTATTTTCGTAGCAATGTACAATTTACAATTCGGGGGCTACAGGTATCCGTGAGCATGACAGTTGGCGCCACAAAAGTATAAGCAACTTTGGATCAGGCAAGCTTTCGCAGCTTTGCTACGATCGCGATGACCAGAGGCAGGAACAGGGTTATAAATATGTTGCCGTATATGAAGACTTCACGGAATGAAGCAAGCAGGTCGAAAAAATTATTTGCCAAAGCTATGCCCAAAGCCCCGACGAAAGCGACAAGCAGCCATATGAAGGGCTTGACTTCCTCGAGTTTGAACAAACCTTTGAAAAAGGTCAATACGATAAAAAACATCATCGTAATGGTTATAATATCAATGAATTGGAGGATAGGTACGAAAAGTGCGTCCACCCTGTCTATACCCAGGAAATGTATTGTTTTTATTGATTGCGTATACGGGAAAGTTAATTTTGACACCACACTGTAGCCAAATACCCCTACAGTGCTGAGAAGAAGCACGATGCCTGCTACGAGGATGAAACCGCTGAGGCCAACACCTGAAAAAAGAAAATTCTTTTTATAGGCGATGCGGTCGGTCAAAAAGAAAATATTAAGCCCGATGGCAACTATGCCGAGCCCTCCGATTCCTGAAGTTATCATCGAAGGAACATTATGAGAACTTACGGGGGCCAGGTTTTTTACATCCATGCGGGTCAGCAGTAAGATAAATGAAAGCGCAGATAAAAACAAAAAAATAAAAACAAAGATATCATTGATTCTGCTGACATACACCGTTTTGAAGTGAAGGACAAACCCGATGACAAGCAGTATAAATATCAATAAAAGTTCCGTATCAACATAGGTATAAAACTTTATTGACAGGCCCTCTACGAAATAACGGACCAAAAACGCACTGAGAATGACCATCCAGATAAAAGCAACGGCGCCTACAAGCGCACCTGCCACCCTGCCAAATACTTTGCGCATGATATCTACAGGGTTCATGCCGGCAAAAGTTTTCAGAATGATCGAATAAGCCGGGAAAACCAGAATAAGAAGAGCGAACATAAAAAGCGGGGACAGCCAAAATGCCTGCTTAGCGCTATCTGCCATATATTGCGGCAGGAAGTATTCCATGCTTCTCAATGTGATGGTAACGGCAAGAAGGAAGGCCGTGCGGTTTGAGATTTTGGCCGTTTGTTCTTCCATTACTCTCATTACTCTGCCCTCCTCATTTATGGATATTCATCGCGTCCAACAGGTAAGAGGCAAGACCTTTGAAATCCTGAGCGGAAGCAAGATATCCCAGAAACAGGGTCATGGCAGAAAACGCGAGGAGGACTGCCAGCCATGCGAACCTTCTTTGCTTAATAAACTGCCAGCCCTCGTATACATCTATCAACCCGACTATGATAACCAATTCCATCATCGTTTATCTGCCCTCCCGGGTCCATGCGGGGTCTTGAATGTCATAGGTCTTTTCAATCGTTGAATCCACTTCCACGCTTACATCCAGCCCTGCGAAAATATCATCCCAGCGACTTTCCAAACCTTCCCACTGATCTGGGTAGCTCCTGTCAAATGCATCGGCAAACCCGGCGGCATCGGTGCGTATGGATTTAAGGAATGAAATGGCGCTTTCAATATAACTTTTCAATTTTTCGTCCAGCGCAGCCTCGAGGAAAGTCAGCTCAGCTTTATTGAATATGCTTTCCCTGCCTTCCTGCTGGGACACGTTGCATAAAAGTTTAAGCTTGACCTTAATGGATATCCTGCCTTCTGCAGACAGATATGGTAAAATTATCGTATCCGATTGAACAGGTTCAAATGAGACGTCACTGCCGAGAGAATCCTTCACGGTAATGACTGAGAAATTAAACTCATGTATAATGAAGCTAAAACCGATTGAAAGAGGAGGGTCCATGTATCCTTTGAGCACGCCGTCTTTGAAAAACGCATAGCCATTCAGCGAGACGTCAAAAACCGGATACCGGCTCTGATAATAGCCCTTCTGCACCAGCTGAAGAAAAGGTATATATGCCGCGCCCGTTTCGCTCGAAAGCATTTTGGCAAGCATGCCGGTATCCACTTCGCTTGAAAAAGAAGTATCTATCGAATGAATGGCCTGCTGCTCGAGCTTATCAAACAGCGAGGATGAGGGCGTATTGCCCGTCTTTATCATTTCTTCAGCCGAAGCCCCGCGTGCTACGAAGACCCTTGTGGCTAAGCTGATCTGATGCTCTCTGATGAGCATGTCAATATATTTATAAAGCCCATCTTTTGCTGCATTCTCGCCGATTATGATATTATCCAAGCTCCCCCAGAAAATGTCGCCAGGGGAAAATGCGTGCATCTTTTCTTCAGCTTCAGATACGGTGGGGCCGGTTTCGGATAATATCAACGGTTGTTTTGCCAGCGCTGTACCATCCTGGGAAGAACCGCTTACGGCGCGGCTGCCTGCTTCGACGGTCAATCTCACCATATCCTGGCCATCCTCAAATTTATCCAAGCCGGCTATCCTGATAGAAACGGTATCCCCTACATCCAAGTGCTCAAGCCCGGTATTATATTCCGTTCCGCACTTAGTTACGACCAGCAGGAAGATGATAACGGAGGGAAGGATCACCGCACGTTTCACAGTCGGACTCAGCTTAACCATCTTCTTTCCTCCTGTTGGACGTTTTCAGGTATGAAGGACGGAAGTTTTGCAGCCGCGCAGAAAGGCGCATCAGAGTATCCTGCAGTTTCGGTTTATATTCGCCGGCGAAAGGAGCGAGGTACGGGACGCCAAGGACTTCGATCCTTGCCAGGTCTAACATCATGATAAAAAACGCAAAGGTGACCCCGATCAACCCTATAATGCCTCCAGCTATGGTCAAAACGATGCGCCAGATGCGGACGGCGTTGAACAGATCCTTATTGGGACAGACAAAACTGGTAATGAAGGAAATGGCTACGACTATAAGGATACTTGAAGCTATAAGCTTGGCAGCAACAGCCGCCGTACCGACAAGAAAGGCACCGATAATAGTGACGGCCTGGCCGGTCACCTTGGGAAGGCGAAGGCCCGCTTCGATAAGCACCTCGAAAGAAAATAGCGTTATCAGGGCCTCCAGGAACAAATTAAAGGGGATCATCTGGCGGTCGTTGGCGATGGATTCGACCAGCCGGTTTGGGAGCATCTCGGGATGGAATGTGTTCAATGCAACGAACAGGGCGGGCAAAAGAAGAGAAATAGCTATAAAGAAATACCGGAGAAAACGGGTCAATGAAACATATATCGGATTCATGGAATAATCCTCGGCGCCCTGCATGACGCATGCCAGTACTCCGGGCGCCACGACCGCGTAAGGGATGCCATCTATGATGACGCAGACCCTGCCCTCTGCCAGGTCGGCGCATACTTTTTCCGGCCTCTCGGTAACAGAAAACTGGGGAAACAGAGTATAACGCGTATCTTTCAGAAAGTCCTCTATATGGGATATCGAAAGCGCTTCGGAAATATCTATTGACTTGATGCGATCGGTTATTTTCTGGACGAAGCCGGCATTTGTCAGCCCTTTGATGTAAAACACGCCTATCTTGGTCTTTGTCTGCCTGCCGACAGTGAACATATCCACCTGCAGTTCCGGCGTTCCAAGTTTGCTCCTGACTGTAGCAATATTTGTAGAGATACTTTCAACCAAGGAGTCTTTGGCGCCTTTTAAGATATTTTCGCCGCTTGGCTCGGAGACCGCACGGCGGGCAAAACCTTTCATAACAAAAGTGACGGCAGCGCCGGATTTTTCAAAGAGTATAGCCGCGCCGCCGGTTAAGATATCATCAATGGTATCTTGCGCGTTTTCCCGGATGCTTTGATCGGAATAATATATGGCTCCATGTTTTACAAGCTCAAACACGTCTTCCTCTGTTTTTGCTTCTTTGAAAGAAGCGCCGCTGACCAGGGGCTTGATAACGTAATCGCTGAGATTTGCGTGATCCACAACCCCTTCTGCAAATACCAGGGTCAAAGGTATGGGTTTGGCAGCGTTGACATATATCTGCCGGAAAATGATATCGTTATTTGAACCCAATTTCTGCTTCAGAAGCTCAAGGGACGGCCTGAAAGCAGATAAACTTCCGGGATCATTCTGTTGCTGCCCGCTGTATTCCATAGCCATTTAACCGCCAAATACTATGATAGCTTTATAGTTTCCAAAGGGATAATGATTGATACAGACGGCAGTTCAATCCAGCGCTCCTAAGGAATAAGTATGAAGTGATAAGGTGCATTGAAAGGAGCGGGAATGAGAAACAAATTTTATACTGTTCGCGGTTATCAAATATTGAACAAAAAGGACAAAATGCTGACCTCTGCGATGGAGGATTACCTTGAGATGATCTACAGGTGCAGCCGGAACGGGCAGAATACAGGCATCGCCGCCATTTCTGCAGAACTGAATGTGCAGGCGCCTTCCACTACGGACATGGTGCAGAAACTGGCCAGCCATGGACTCATCAATTACAGAAAACATCAGCTCGTCAGCCTGACAAAAGCAGGGGAGGACATTGGTAAATTCCTATACGAAAGGCATACTGCTATCGAGCAGTTTCTCCGGAATATCGGGGCACAGGACGACCTGCTTGAGCAGACGGAGCTCATAGAGCACTTCATAAAACTTTCAACGCTGAAAAGGATCAATCTTTTCAACGCATTCTTTGCAAATGATGGGCATTTCAAGGCCGAGCTGGACGCTTTCGCGGATACTAATGATCATCTTTTGAACGATAACGGAATATAGCCCTTCTTTTGCTGTAACATGCCTGCCGGACGGTACATATCCTGAATCAAGCCAATTAGGCGTGCCTAAGGTGTGAATGATGGCAGGTATTTGATCGGTGAATATAAAAAAGGGTGCCGGAGAGGGCATATCTCCGGCTGCGCATGATAGATCCAACAAAAGGGGACTGTTTCCGGGAACGATAAAAAGGATATTGACCTTATTCAGATTCCTGGGTCCTGCATTCATCGTGAGCGTGGCCTATATTGACCCGGGCAATTTCGCAACGAACATCAGCGGCGGCTCCAAATACGGCTATGCCCTGCTGTGGGTGATACTTTGGAGCAACCTCATGGCGATATTCCTGCAGTCCCTTTCCGCCAAGCTGGGGATCGCAACGGGAAGGAACCTGCCGCAGATGTGCAGGGAAGTCTTCCCCAGAAGCGCGAACTGGTTCTTCTGGGTCGTTGCAGAGCTTGCCGCCATAGCCACAGACCTCGCTGAATTCCTCGGAGGCACTCTGGGGCTATATCTTCTTTTCAATATCCCAATGATCTATGCAGGGCTGATAACGGCAGGGCTGACATTTCTCATCGTATTTCTGCAAAAGTACGGGCAGAGGGTGGTGGAGATCGTCATTGCAATCCTTGTCGCAGTGATCTGCCTGGCTTATGGCATAGAATTGTTCCTTGCAAAGCCGGACTGGATACAGGCAGGGCTGCACACGCTGATCCCCTCGCTGCCGGATGGAGGCGCAATGCTGATCGCCGTAGGCATGCTTGGTGCTACAGTGATGCCGCATGTCATATACCTGCACTCACAGCTCGTGCAGCACAGGAACAGCGATGCTACATTAAATGAAAAGAAAAAGCATCTGAAATGGGAAAAGATTGACATCATCATTGCCATGAACATCGCTTTCATAGTGAATGCATCCATGGTGCTGGTCTCGGCGGCCGTGTTTTTCAGAAACGGCATGGTGGTGGAGACCATAGAGCAAGCCCACAGGTCGCTCGCCCCGCTGATGGGGGACCTCTCAGCCGCCGCGTTCGGGATTGCTTTGCTGGCTTCAGGGCTTGCTTCTTCCGCAGTGGGGACTATGGCGGGGACGACTATCATGCAGGGGTTCGTCAAGCTGAAGATACACGACAATGTTACAAGGGTGGTTACAATGGCACCGGGGATGCTCATCATCCTCCTCGGTGTGAACCCGATGTTCGCATTGATCCTGAGCCAGGTATCGCTGAGCTTTGTCCTGCCTGTAGCCATCATTCCCATGCTGCTCATCACAGCACGAAAAGACATAATGGGGGAGCTTACCAACAAGCCGATAACGAATGTCGTGGGATGGGCGGTATGCTCTCTCATCGTTGCAATGAATGCGGTGCTGCTGTATTTGACGTTTTCTGGACAGATATGAATATGGGAAGAAGGCTTTGCTGAAGCGCAATTTACAATTCGGGGATTGCGCTATTAGCAATGACAGAAGAGTTAAAATGCCCACCCCCTTAACCCCCTCCCGTTGACGGACTACCCGTTAAGAAAATAGGTATGAGAACGGGAGGGGGAATTTTACCTTTTGGGGGCTGCGGGTATTTGGGAAAGGGGCTGCGCCCCTCTTCCCAAGCCCACACCCCGAATTAGGAAGGGTTTACTTCGTTTGATTAAGCCGATTATAAAGACGCCGAGAGATTGCCGCAGAGATAGCGCTCCTAAGCAATGACAGAGTAAGGGCATAGGCCCCTGCCTTTTCGGGGGAATGTGATGCT
>JAUYED010000003.1 GCA_030691525.1 Bacillota bacterium
CACCGATGAAATACCCAAAAATGCGGTGTTCGAGCCAAAGCCGCACGACGCGAAAAGCTGCATCTATGTGCTTTATACCTCGGGCTCCACGGGAAGACCTAAAGGCGTCATGATAGCGCACCGTTCTGTAGCAAACCTGATAAGCAGCATGCAGACCGAGCTGCCCATAAACTCTAAGGATATTATCCTGTGCTCTACGACGGTATGTTTTGATGTATATGTGATAGAGGGGATCCTCTCGCTCACTATGGGGATGAAAGTAGTATTGTGCGACGAAGAAGAGCAGCGCCTGCCGTGGCTTATGGCAAAGCTGATCACTTCGGAAAAGGTAACCATTATACAGGCAACGCCCTCACGTATGCGGCCACTGCTGGAGGATGTGCAGTTCAGAGACGCCCTCAACTGCGTCAAGACTATCGTGCTGGCAGGCGAGCCGCTGCCTCTCCAGCTCCTTGATCGCCTCGAATCTATCACGCCTTCGCGCATATATGACATGTATGGCCCCACAGAGGCGACGGTCTACGCTACAGGCCGCGAGGTGACGGGCTCTTCCCGGATAGATATCGGACATCCTGTTGCAAATACACAGATTTACATCATGGACAAATATATGCGCTTACTTCCACCCGGGGCCACAGGCGAGATGTATATCGGCGGGGAAGGGGTGGCGATGGGATACATCAGCCAGGAGGCACTGACAAAGGAAAGGTTTATTGACGACCCATTCAAGCCGGGTGGAAAGCTCTACCGCACGGGCGATCTTGTCAGTTATGAAAACAACGGGGATATTTACTATATCGGCCGTTGCGATAACCAGGTAAAGCTCAGGGGCCTGAGGATCGAGTTGGGTGAGATAGAGAACCAAATTATCGCTTCGGGAATGGCAGCAGAAGCGGCAGTGGTGCCGGTGAATGTAAATGAGGAAACCGTTTCTTTATGTGCATATTATGTGGCTCAGGGACCGGTGGACAATGCGGCACTTCAAGCCCACCTCGGCAGCCGCCTTCCTGACTACATGATCCCCTCGCATTATATCGCGCTTGAAAAGATGCCTATGACAGCAAGCGGGAAAGTGGACAGGAAAGCGCTGCTGCAGATAACTCCCGACGCCGGCAGATTAGAGGAAGAGGACGAGCTGCCTGCAGATGCGTGGGAGCAAGCGTTGCTTGAGATATGGCAGAACATATTGAAATGCGGGAACGTCAGCGTGACGCGCCCGTTCTTTGAAATGGGCGGGGACTCGCTGGCTGTGATAATTGCGCAGACGCAATACTTTTCCAGGGGGTGGAATATCAGCACGAGGGATTTTTACCGCAACCAGACGATAAGAGAGCAAGCCCTGCTGCTAAGGCAGGCAGATGTCCGCGAAGAAGCGAAGCCCGGTGGGGAAACAAAAGATTACCCCGCAGTCATCAACATGCAGTGGCTTTCGCTGTCGCCCAAGCTTCAGAACATCCTGCTGACCGGCGCAACGGGATTTCTTGGCGCGCATCTTGTTAAAGAACTCACAGAAAAAACCGATGCGCATATCTGGTGCCTGCTCAGGAGCGGGAGCCGGAAACAGCTTTCTGAAATACTGGACTGGTACCACGGGGAGAACTACCATCAAACCCTTGGTAAAAGGATAGATGTCATTACCGGAGACATCCGAAACGAAAAGCTGGGATTGGACGAAAACGATTATAAGCGGCTGGTTGAATGCGTAGATACCGTCATCCATGCGGCTGCCGATGTGAGGCACTACGGCGATGCCGGCTCTTTCAAAGCCACGAACGTGGATGGCACGAGCAACGTCATAGCATTTGCCGCCAACTCCAAAGCTCATCTTTTCTATGTGTCCACGACCAGCGTCTCAGGAGACAAGCTGCAAGAGCCAGCTGACGAGACACTGGTTTTTTCCGAAAAGGACTTTTTCGTCGGACAGAACATATCTGAAAACGAATACGTAAAAAGCAAATTTGAAGCAGAGGCGTGCGTGCTGGAAGCCATGCAGAAGGGCTGCGCCGCGACGATACTGCGCGTGGGCAACCTCACCGGAAGGCAAGAGGACGGAGTATCCCCCAAAAATATCCAGGACAATGCGTTCTGCCAGCGGCTCCGCACTATGACGATACTCGGCTGCGCACCCGAAAGCATGCGCGGGATGGAAATAGAATTTACGCCCGTTGACTGCTGCGCCAAGGCCATGCTTAGTCTGCTCAAGCTTCATAATACGGCCGGGCGTGCCTTTCATCTTATGAACCCCAACCTTGTCCCGCTGTATCGGGTGGTCGAAAGCTGGGGACTGGAAACCAATGGTTTCAGATGGGTCAGCGACAGTGATTTCATTGCTGCTCTGAGGCAAAGTGCCAAAGACAGCAGAGGCGCAGCCCTGGGGCTGATGCAGGACATCAACGAAAACGGCAGAATATCGTACCAAAAAAACATCAAAGTTTCGGCCGGAGAGACCGTATCAATCCTGAGCCGAAACGGCTTCGAATGGCCGGCAGTTGACGGGGGAGCGCTCAGAAAAATGTTCGACCACATGAATGGCCGCGGTTTTTTGACCTTGAGCAAATTAGAGGGGGGGAATTACCATGGCGACTGAAAATACCAGGATATTGATTGATGACGTCACTGGCGGCGTGCTGATTTTCTCCGTTGTGATGCTTCTGGCCTACATAGTATATAACTTTATCCAAAAAGAAAAGAAAGTCTCCCACTATCTTTATATCGGGCTTTCTTTTGCCCTGTTCGTATGGGTGCTCAGCTTGATCGGCATGAAATATACCGATATCAATGACCTGAACAGGATGTATATCTTCGACAGCACGTCCTATATCGGAGCGACCATGGCGCCCGTCTTCGTGTTGCTTATAGGCATTGTATATACGAGGAATATCACGCGGCTGAACTGGAAATATCTGCTGCTTTTCGTGGTGCCATTGATCACCATCCTTATTGTTTGGACGAATCCGCTTCACAACTTATATTATACGAAATTTGGCGTATTCCCCGAAGAAATACAGTTCGGGCCGTACATGTACATAAACGGCGTATATTCGTACGGGTGCATGATCGCGGCGCTCACCATCATGATCCGCTTCGCGATAAAAAGCACCAAGTATTTCATCACCCAGATCGTACTTTTTTGCATCGGCAACTCTATCCCTATGGTAGTCAGCCTTATGGCTACATTGCAAATATTCAACCTTTCCATCGCGGCCACGCCACTCTCCTTCGTGGCAACCATCATCTTCCATGGCATAGCGATCTTCCGCTTCCAGTTCCTGAACCTGACGCCTATTGCGCTGCGAACCGTTATGGACAGGATTAACGACTGTTATGCCATCGTGAACGACCGCTTGGTGGTTGTTGACTTCAACAAGCCAATGGTGGATACATTGAGCTCAATATATACGATCAAAGGTAATATAGGCTTGGCGGAGATGTTTACCAAAAAGCCCGCGGGAGAGGGCTTTGACAGCGAAAAAATACTTAATACCCTCATAAAGGCAAAACAGAAAAAAGGAGCCATCAATTATAAAGAAAGCTTCAAGATAGACGGACGGCAGAGATACTTCTACCTTGAGATCACACCTATATTCATAAAGGGCGTGCATCTCGGGTCCATCGTCCTGATACGCGATATCACGAAGGCAAAAGAAGATATAGAACGGCTGAGGCAGAACCAGGCCATGCTCATGGAGAGGGAGCGACTGGCTTCGCTCGGCCAGCTCATCGGCGGCATCGCGCATAACCTGAAAACACCCATCATGTCCATATCCGGAAGCGTCCTGGCTCTGGAAGAACTGATCAAAGAGTACAAGGACTCCGTAGCAGACAAAGATGTCACCCCTGAGGATCATTATGAAATCGCTGAAGAGATGGGTTCGTGGGTGGGAAAAATCAGGCCTTACTGCTCGTATATGTCGGAAGTCATAACCGCGGTCAAGGACCAGGCTGTGCAAATGAATGTTTCTATCGAGCGGGAATTCACTGTAGAAGAACTGATCAAACGGGTAGAACTTCTGATCAATAACGAGCTCAAGCGGCATCATTGCACGCTGGTGGTCGAAAACAAGCTCAGTGGTATAGCATTGCTTCGGGGGGACATCAATAACCTAGTCCAGGTGCTCGATAATTTCATCATCAACGCCCGGGATGCCTACGATGGCAATGGGGGCATCATCACGCTGTCCCTTGAGAAGGAGGACAAAAAGCTGATTTTCGGCATTCACGACAAGGGGAAGGGGATACCCAAGGAGATACAGCCCAAGCTTTTCAAGGAAATGATTACCACCAAGGGCGTAGAAGGTACAGGCCTGGGATTATACCTTTCTCATGTTGCGATCAAGGGGAAATTCGGCGGCGACATATGGTTCCGTACAAAAAAGAATGAGGGAACGTCATTTTTCATAAGCATTCCGGTTTATCATGACCGCTCCTCACAAAAAATATAGAAAAACATCGCATATTTATTATATAATATGACAAGAGGGGATGACTAATGAGAAAAAGGGACAACAAGGCAGTCTTTGAGGACTATACTATTCTTGTAGTTGATGACGACCAGGGGATTATAGACTCCTTAAAAGTGGTTTTTAAACACTCCGGCTACCGGATCGAAGGAGTAACAAACCCTATAGCCGCTGTCGAGGAGATCAGATGCAATAAGTATGATCTGCTGATACTGGATTTTTTGATGAACCCCATCCACGGCGATGAGGTCGTCAGAAGGATCAGAGAGTTCAATAAAGAGCTCTATATCTTGCTGCTGACAGGGCACAAAGACCTTGCCCCGCCGCTTGAAACGATACGCGCTCTGGACATACAGGGCTACTGCGAGAAAAGCGACCGCTTCGACCAGCTGATGCTTCTGGTAGAATCGGGTATCAAATCCATATCGCAGATACGGACTATCAAAAAATTCCGCGACGGGCTCAACAACATCCTCGAAGCGGTTCCGAAGATATATCAGCTGCAGCCAATTGATAATATCCTCGAAGAAATCCTCTCGCAACTTATAACCCTTGTAAACAGTGAGAATTCGTTTATGCTCGTAGACGATACGCACCAGCTTTTCAATGTCACCAACCGAAGCATCTTCAAGGGCACCGGAAAGTATTCGGCCAACGTCGAAACGTTCATTGAGATGCTAAGCCCCTTCATCATCGAGCAGATCGGCCGTGCCCGTACGGAAAAGAAAATCCTCAAGCTGGATGAAATGCTCATTCTTCCATTGATAAACGAATTCGGAGACACCATGGGCGTCATATGCGTTGAAATGATGACTTCAAGGACCAGCGATGAAATGATCAAGTTTTTTGAAATCTATTCAAAGCAGGCCGCTTCTTCCCTGAGCAACGCTTTTTTACACTCCCTTGTCAATATAAAAAATGAAGAGCTGAACAAAACGTACGAGATGCTGCGCAACCGCTACATGGACACCATCGAGGCATTGCGTTTGGTGGTTGACGCCAAAGATATCTATACACGAGGCCATTCGGACAGGGTCGGCTACTTCGCGGTCAAGATGGGCACTGCCATAGAGCTTAGCCCTGAAGAGATGGAGACCCTGCGCATCGCCGGCATATTCCACGACGTAGGCAAGATCGGGACCGCGGACGATATCCTTGTAAAAAATGAAAAGCTGAGCCCCGAGGAATTCAACGAAATCAAGAAACATCCGATAAAAGGTGCCCATATCCTTTCGGCTGTATCCATGTTCAAGGATGTGGTGCCGATAGTCAGGTGCCACCACGAGCGCATAGACGGGAACGGATACCCTGACAGGCTGAAAGGGCCGAAGATACCGCTGATGGCGCGCATCATTGCCATTGCAGATGCGTTTGACGCCATGATGTCAGACAGGCAGTACCGCAGCAGGCTGACGCTGGATGAAGCCAAGCAGCAGCTGGTACAGGGGAAGGACACGCAGTTTGATGGCGAAATCGTAGAAACTTTCTTAGCAATTCTGGAAAATTACGATAATATCAAAAAGGATTTGGAGTGGACTTTTGCCCAGAACACAACTTAACGTTGGGAAGCTTTGATGACTGCTGGAGAAACACATTATGCATTATCTTAGCAATATCCTCAGCACCATAACCTTGACTACTTCCGTGGCCTTACTTGCCTTAGCTGCATTGACCAACTTTATGAGGAAGACGGCTGAAGCAAGGGTGCTCGCTGCTCTCTGCTTGGCTGTCCTGCTGTACACGGCGGGATATACCATGGAGCTGAACTCTGCTTCTCTCGATACCATCATGATCGCCAACGTGATCGAGTATGTCGGCACCCCCGTCATCCCCGCCCTGTGGCTTATTCTGACTTTCATTTATACTCAGCAAAAGAAACTTTTGAGACCCTGGGTGATCGCGCTGGTCTTTTTGGCGCCTTTGGCAACATATATATTCAGGTTCACCAATGATCTCCACCATCTTTATTACACGCAGATTACACTGCAAAACGACCCGTTCGCTATCGTAAGGCTCGGGAAAGGGCCCCTTTATTATGTTTCCTTGGCGTGTGCCGTTATTGCCTTGATACTGTCTTCATCGCTGTACCTGAGGCAAATGCTCCGGCCCAAGGGCAAAAAATGGCAACAGGCGCTTCTTTTTACTGCGACATTGCTGCCTCTCGGTGCCATTGTTCTTTTGATACTGGATATCATGCCCTATGGCATTGACCCATGCCCCTTTGCTATCATGCTGTCCCTCGTACTTTTTGTTGTAGCGATTTTCAGGCATGGCCTGATGAACATCGTACCCGTTGCCTACCGGAGAGCTTTCGAAGCAGCGGATGACTGCATCATCATCCTCGATGAGGATTCGCATATTATAGATTTCAATCCTGCGGCTGAAAAATACATTGACTGCATCAATAAAGATTCCATCGGGAAAAGCTTCTTTGAAGTGGCTAAAAATGTCCACCTGACACCCTCGGGAAGTGTAAAAGACGGCGTAAGCACTATCGAAGAGCACGGTGGCAAAGAAAAGTATTTCAGCATCAAGACCAACCCCATATACGATAAGAGGAACAAAGTGGTCGGCAATGTCGTTTTCCTTGAAGATGTTACTATGGAAATGATGACGCTGGACAAGCTGAATTACTACGCTTTCACTGACGGCTTGACAGGAACCCACAACAGAAGGTACTTCCTGGAACAAAGCATGCAGGAAGTCAACAGGTCAAAGCGATATGAAAGGCCGTTGGCTATGATCATACTCGACCTTGACGACTTCAAAGATGTCAACGACATCTTTGGGCACCAGATGGGCGACGCTGTACTGATCACGGTGGCGGAAACACTGAAAAAGAATCTCAGAAATGCCGACATACTTGCACGATTCGGCGGGGAGGAATTCATCGTATTGCTCCCTGAAACGGATCTTACGGGCGGCCTTTACGTCGCCGAGAGGATCAGGAAGGGGATCGAAGCAGCCGAGATAAGCTCAAAGAAGCATACAATCAGAGTAACCGCGAGCTTTGGGGTGACAGCTGTCAATAAGAAAGATGGCTACGATATTGATACGCTGGTGCAGTACGCCGACAAGGCGCTGTATGCTGCAAAATCCCAAGCCGGTAAAAACTCTGTCAGGAGTGCTGTGCTCCCGGAATAGGAAATCCACTATGAAAGTTCAACAGAGAGCGGCTACAGCCGGTGTTGCTCACCCTGTCGGACTTATTAGACCAAGCTTTGCTTCGCGGAGTTGTATTGAAAGACAAATTATTGTAAACTATTTATGGACTAAAATATCAGCAGGGCGGTTTTTAACGGATCCTTTCCCTGACATCCCAAGAGGATGATAAAGGGCACTGATCCTAAGCAACAAACAGGAGGGAAAGAAATGAAAAAAGCGTTTTTCATTGCGATGGCGGTCATTTTGGTAATATCCTTATCGGCCTGTATCGTGATATCGGCGCCGACGCCTACACCAAGCCCTACGGGAACGCCTGCGTCGAGCGAGCCCCCTGCATCCACCGAGCCCGCTGCTTCCTCTGAGCCAACGGCCTCGGCTGAACCGACACCCTCGGCTGAGCCGACTCCCTCGGTTGAACCGACTCCCTCGGCTGAACCGACGCCTACGCCTTCGGCATTCACCCCCGATACGCCCGACAAGGCGGGCAGCGGCGATACTCTTTTTGACATCTATGCCAGCCATGCGCTGGTTGACCTGAATAATGACGGAACGCCGGAGGAGCTGGTCTTCGAAGCGGGGGCATCCAGTTCACGGCTCTATATCAACGGGACTGAATATACTGTGGATAAGTCCGGGCTTGCACAGCTGTTTGCAGTAACCAACGTGGACAAAAGCGACAATATCCTCGAACTGGTCTTCACAGACATATATAATTCAGAGCTTGCCGACAGCGAAAAGGCATACTCGTTCCTTTACTGGTGGGACGGAACAAGCCTGATCCTCATGGGAGACCTGATGGACGTAAAATTCGACGGTGCATGGCGCGGCACATTCAACGCTGCCGACCACTTCAAAGCCGACAACTTCGTACTTTGCCTGGCGCGCACGACTGAATTCACCGATGTCTGGTAC
>JAUYED010000025.1 GCA_030691525.1 Bacillota bacterium
TGGTATATATTTGTTTCACATAGCCATATATTTTTCCTGTGGAATTAGATGATTATTTGAAAACGAACAACGTTAAAAAAGATGAATCCATTGGAGGTAAAAGGAAATGAAAAGGGCTGCCTGCTTTTTCTGCGGCCTCGCACTTTTGGCTCTTGGCATACTCGGCATGACGGATGTCGTTCCTGCGTTCAAAAGCAGCGATCTCTGGGTCAATATCGCCGAGATCGTGCTTGGCGCTTTCGGCTTTCTCGCCGGTTTTGCAAGAAAGGGTTGAGGAGGCATAGACGAAAAATAATTGAAAATAATGGGGAAATTCATGCGCTCTTTCCCCTTGCAATCTTGTCGTTATTTGTTGTATAATGGCAATGGTTAAAAGACAGATTTTTGTCAGGATGGTATGCAATTATTATTGGGAGGGAAAAAAATGAAGAAAATTTCTTTGATCATTCTTGGTCTCGTAGTCCTTGCACTCGGTGTACTTGCAATTTTAGGTGTTGGTCTCGAAGCTCTCATAGGTGCCACTGTGCTCGCCATCATTGAGATGGTGCTTGGTGCTGCAGCCGTCGTCATTGCCCTGATAAAGGACAAGTAATAATCGCCTGGTAATTTATTGGATTTACCGCTAATTGTACCAGCATACCTGAATCCTTGACAAAAAAACGGCGGGGGCAGCCCATCGAGCTGCCCCCGATAAGTTTTTGGCGGGGGTATTTCCCAATCTCCTTTGACACCTAAGTAACCTCTCTATAACCGCTCTATAACCGCTCTATAACCTCTCCCACGCCTCACCCCTCTGTCGTTGCAAGGAGCCTCAGACGACACGACAATTTTTCTTAACCTTTACGGGTTTCATAAAGCAGATGACATTTGACGGCGTGTACGTCAAATGTCACAAGTAATTAGTTTCGAGATGAAAAGAAGCGCCCTGCCGGCCGTGCGTAGCACAGGCAGGGCAAGACGGGGGGAGGTTGGGAAGGGGGGCGAAGCCCACCTCCCAATTATTTCAATGCAGCCCATGTCAAAGGCCCGACTATACCGTCCGCTATTAGCCCCTTCGACTTTTGAAATTTTTGCACCGCTGCCCTTGTAGCTTTCCCAAAGATTCCATCCGCTTTGATCCTGTACCCTTCTTCTATCAAAAGGGACTGAAGCTGCCTGACTTCTCCGCCCCTGGAGCCATATTTTAATAGCGGCTGCACTTCCTGTTCCCCGCGCGCTCTTTTGTCTGCTTCTATAAGGTAGGGGTAGGGGTTGACCCGCCGCCCATTTATCGTAATGGCAAGGTGCAGGTGCACTGTGCTGCTGTTTCCGGTATTGCCCGCGCCGCCGACCAGCTCGCCTTTTTCTACCCTGTCCCCTCTTTTCACTGCAAAGCTGTTGAGGTGGCAGTATGACGTGATGACCGCCCCCTTATCCGTTTCCGTAAGTATCCAGACGAAATTCCCCGCCCGCCAGTTCCTGCTGACCTTTTCCACTGTCCCGGGCAGGCATGCCTTTATTGGATAGTCATAGGGTATCAGCTTCCCGTCGGGAAGGCGGGAGATGTCGCATCCATAGTGTTTGGATGCCCCGCCAAGCCGCGGGGCGAGCCATGTGTCCTTATACCTGCAGCCGGGCATCGGGTTGATGAGTTCAGATATTGCTGTCATGATCCCGTCCCGCTTCCTTTGTTTTTCCCCATAGAGCGGATACCCTCGGATATATCGTGGATCACGTTAGCACCGCCGCCTGCGGCGACGCCAGAGAGCACCGAGCCGATATAGGGTACGGCCAGGGTTATCCCCGCCTGCGCGAACATATCAATGCCCGCCATCGTGCACACAAGTATCCCCAAGCCAAGGGAAACAAAAAGACTGATCTTTGCACCATACACATTCTTTTCCCAGAGCGGTTTGAGGTAATTCACCACCGCTTTGATAAAAAACGATGCTATGAGTGCCTCCATGAAAAGCTCCATTCATTTATCCTCCTATCAATTTAACAGCCGTGTCCCAGATGGCTTTGGCAGCGAGCCCGCCAAGCGCGCCCAGCACCGCTGCCAGCACAGAGTCCAAGCGCTTATAGGGCCTTGCTTTGATCTCCTTGATATCTTCGCGTATCTCGACAAGGATGTTTTCCACGTTGTTCTGCTTGGCTTCAAGAAATGCGATCTTTTCGGAGTGCTTGCGCAGTATCCCGTTGATTTCGATGCCCAAGAGCCATCCCTCCTGTTTCTGAATGGATTATAAACTGCCGGCTATGCCACTGGCGTATCCGGCTGATGCGCCCGCTCTGCCTTTTTTCAAATAATGCTTTTAAAAAACGCAGCCCCCTGCAAAGTAACTCGCAAGGGGATGATATTTCTATGCCAAAACTATGTTTATTTCAAGATTTCTAAATGCCATATCGCTAAAAATTATATGCCGTTCTTATAGCACCATATCAGCTGGTATATCGCCCGCGGGGTGGCAAAAGGATAATCTTTTCCTATCTTTTCATATACCCTGTGGAAGATATTGTCCGCTTCGCACGGATTTTCCCTGTTTATTTCAAAGCCAGCTTCAAGCATGTAATCCAGAAGCGGCATATCCGGTTTCACGTGCCATTCGTTCCCCAAGAGCATGTAGAGGTAATTCAGCGAGACCCCATCCTCTTGTCCGGGTATCTGACGGATAAACCTTTCAAGTTCGCGCTTTCGAATGTAGGACAACTGGCAGTTGCCGACATCGCCGATATATTCGACACGTATTTGTACAAGCGCCAGTGCGAAGCGGTAGACCGCTTCGGCGCAAAAAATATCGTCCTGCTGGGAGACCCTTTGCGTGCTGGAAAACAATTCTTTTGAAATATCCTCAAAACTCTTCGCATTGTCAAGCGCCACGTCAAAAATCTCCAGCATCTGGGAAACGCTTTGCTGCCGGTCCCGGGAGATGCTTTTTCCGTCGTCGCAGAACCGTTCCCAGCCCCTTCTTTCATACTCGACGGCATCGCAATAACTGTCCACCGCGACAAGCTCTGCAGGATATTTGGAGCCGATGGAGAAAACCGCGCAGATGATGCAAAGCGGTAAGCTTGCATAGTGGTACTGCCTGCCCAGCTTTACCGGAGCTTCCCTGAGCATCTCCATATCCGGCATATCGCTCTTCATTTTTTCAAGAAGCTTGTCTATCTTTCTCATGGGCATATTCCTTAATTTCAAATTCTTGGTGATTATAGCATATATGGTTATTGTTTGCAATAACTTTTTTTGCCTTTATATACACAGTTTAGTAAGTATATATTAGACGCATCATAAATAAGAACCCTTTTCACAACTTAGTGCAGAGTGTAGCTTATTTATATTACAAATTGTACTATATCATGATTCTTTTGTAAATATTAATATTGTATTATCAAGTAATTTTACACGAGGATACTACTATGGGCGACAAGAAATTAGAGATTTCACGAAAAGAAGACGACAGCGTGGTGCTGTCTATCCGGCTTAAAAAAGAAATAGTCAGGCAGTTAGACGACATTGCACAGCAAACAAATAGAAGCAGGAACATGCTGATTTCTATTTGTTTGGAATATGCGCTGGATAACATCCAATTGAAGTGAAGCCGATTACCTCCCTTTATTTCCTCTCAGTAAGCTCCAGCCCTAAGTATTGGAAATGCATGTCTTGTCTTATAACATTATTCAGCAAATTATCACTTTGGTCAAGATTATTTGAATGAGTTAATATGGTTGGCTGCCCAAAAAAGCAATGATACAGCCCGCGAAACGAGCCGCATCATTGCAACAAACTGGCACCCCCAAGGGGATTCGAACCCCTGTTACCGCCGTGAGAGGGCGGCGTCCTAGGCCACTAGACCATGGGGGCATATTGGCTGCGGAACTAGGATTTGAACCTAGACACTACGGGTCAGAGCCGTATGTGCTGCCGTTACACCATTCCGCATCGCTTTTGTATGAAATGTGCGCAGGTATTTCCTGTGCACATCAATGGATCCCAGGATGCCGTCCGCCCCTTTTTAATACCCGCCTTATGGCAGGTGGGTGCCCTGCTCACCCGCTTCCGCCTTCCTGAGCACTTGCTCAGGCATGACGTACTCTGGATAGAGACCCGGGCTCCCTTATTTTAACTGTGGGATTAAAATAAGGACGTAACGAACAACCCAGGATTTTGGTGGGGTTAATTGGGATCGAACCAACGACCTCTACGATGTCAACGTAGCGCTCTAACCAGCTGAGCTATAACCCCAAGAGCGTCCACCACTATATTATACCTAACAAAGAGTTATTTTCAACACCGTATTTTCTTCTTCCAGGCTTTCTTTGATGCGTATAAGCGCTTTTTCAGCGGGCTTCTCCTGCTATGTCTTTTGATGCTCCGCTATGCTATAATTGATGCCATCAAAGCCAAAAGGCAGGCAGATTGATGTGAAGTATCCACGGCAAAACGCCGAGAAAAACAAGCTTTTCATCCTTTTTACGATGCAGGCGCTCTCCCTGCCCCTGACTTTTTCACAGCTGGAGCAGATCGCGGTGGGTGCAGACCTGATGGATTATTTCTCCCTCAAGCAGACGCTGGCCGGGCTGGAGGAAAGCGGGCTTATCCAAGCAAAATCCTCGCTTTCAGGCGGCGCGTATGTTTTAACGCCTGAAGGGTGCAGCATGAACGCGCAGTTTGCAGGTGAGCTGCCTGCATCCATGCGTGATTATATTACCCGCTACGCCGGAGAAAACCGGGAGCGCTTGGCCCGGGAGCGTATCTACCATGCTGACTTCTCCAAAATTGCTAACGGCCAGTATATGGCCTGCTGCCGCGCCACCGAAAACGGCCTTCACCTGATAGAGCTTAATATCAACCTTCCCACCCGGGAACTGGCGCAATCCGTCTGTGACAAGTGGGCAGCGAGTGCGCCTGAAGTCTATGGCTTTATCATGGAACATATGGCAAAGCAGGTTTGATTTATATCAGCAGCTGCGCCTGCTTCAGGGCCAGCCCGCGTGGCTCCCTGCCTACGGCCGCCCTGCCCGCTTTCTTCCCCGAAAAATCTACCGCCTCGACGACGCCCTCTTCCATATTGGCGGCCAGTATCATGCCCTCTTCGTGAATCACGATGATGTCGTCAATCATCCCGTCAAATTCCGTGTGTGCTTCGATCTCCATGTTTTCGCAGTTCAAAATGAAAACGCCCTTTCCTCCCGTATCCGAAACGGCGGCCTTTTTCCCGCCCTCAAAAAAGCGTATCGGCCCCGGCATCACGCCCGCTCTGAGCGTCGTCAGATGCCGCCCATTTCCTGTGTAAACGCTGACGCACCCCTGCTCATTATCAAAGCCGCACTGCCTCGAACAGAATATAGTCCCGTCCACCGGGTGGCAGGCAGCAAAGTAGGCAGGCCCTCCCGTTTTGATATGGAGCAGCGCCTCTCCTTTTTCGGGATGAAGAAGTATCACTTCAGCGCTGACCACGTCCGCCGTGAGGAGGCCGCGTTTGCCGCATATTTCAATAGAGTTTGGAAAAGCGCCGCCAGGGAAGCAACCGGCAGGGGCAAGGTTGTCCTTTCTCACCCGCCAGACGCTGTCCGATTCGCCGCAGCTGACGTATGCATATTTGCCGTGGAGGCACACGCCGGTGGGGTACTTGCCTATGGATACCGCTTCGGCGCCGCCGTTCCCGCTTGTTGACATTTTCAGGAGCGCATTTGCAAAAGATGCGGCGATATAGAGGGTACCGCCTTCCTCTGCGATCCTTCTGGGCCCAACGGGTGAAATTCCTGAATTCAGGTGGTATTTGTGGATCTCGCGCATATCTTTAGGGCAGATGACCGATACGGTGTCTTCACCCGTGTTTGCCACGAAAACGATCGGCATCAAATCATGCGCCTCCGCTATCATATTTTTCATTTCATTATATTTAGGAAAATATATCAGGGTGAGTGGCTGCGTTTCATTATTTTCGATAACAAAAAAAGAGGCAATGCCTCCTTATCCCTGTATTCAAATGTTTTTAACCTAACGGAACAACTGTAGCATCGTGCCGCAAAGATAGAGCGAGCCCGCAACCACGATCGCTCCATTGGTATTTTTGGCGCGTCGCAGCGCCAGTTTCAGGGCTTCTTCAGGGGAATCTGCCGTACAGACGCGCGGGACATATAGCTCAAGGTACCTTGCGAATTCTTCCTCTTCCATCCCTCTATCGGCATCGGGCTTGACTGCAATAGCAAAGCCGGCAAAGCCCACGTGCCTTGCTATGGCACCCGCGTCTTTTCCCTTGATTATGCCTGCCACCAAGGTGATCTGAACTCCTGCCAGCATTTCCCTTACAGCTGCCTCCAGCGCCTCAGCGGCGTCCCCGTTGTGAGCCCCGTCAAGGATTATCAAGGGGTTCCGGCAGACGGCCTGCATACGGCAGGGCCACTGTGTTTTTTCTATCCCCTTTTCGATTGCAGCAAACGGGATATCTGCGCCTTTTTCACGGAGAGCAAGTGCGGCAAGCACAGCTGTCCTTGCATTGTCCAGCTGATGTGCGCCGGCAAGGCGGGTATGCAGCTTCCGGAAGGCGCCCTGCGGCGTTTCCAGCGAAAACGACTGCCCTGAAAGCCCGCTTGTGATAGGGATCACTTTACTATAGGTAGAGTCTATGAGAGTAGCGTTCTGTTTTGAACAGGTCTCATTGATAATGCGCCGCGCTTCCGGCTTTTGCGGGTGGGAGATCATAGTAGCCCCGTGCTTTATGATGCCGCACTTCTGCATTGCTATCTTTTCTATCGTATTCCCGAGCTTCTCGATATGGTCTATGCCGATAGCAGTGATGACCGCTACATCGGGGATGATGATATTGGTGGGGTCCAAAAGCCCTCCCAGCCCCACCTCGAATACGGCTGCATCTACTTTCCGGATGCGGAACCATTCCAGCGCAAGCGCCGTGAAACGGGCAAAGGGTGGCGGTTTCAGGCCGTACTTCTGCTCCCGTGCCAGCACTGTACGAACACATCGTACCAAGCCGGAGGAACTTATATCCTTTCGTCCGACGCGTATGCGTTCATGGAAGCGGATCAGGTGCGGCGAAGTGAAAAGCCCCGTTTTATATCCTGCATGCGTCAGGATGGAATGCAGGAAAGCGCACGCGGAGCCTTTGCCGTTGGTGCCCGCCACGTGGGCAGTCAGGTAGGGCAGCTTGTCGTCTCGCATGCCCGCCAGGAGCAGCATTTCATCCCTAGATAAAGGCGGGTTCTCCTTGCCCGAGTTCAGATATTCCAGAGCTTCCTTTTCGTTTTGAATCTGCATCACTTGATCTTCCCTAGAAGCGTCAGCCGCTCCTGCACTTTGATGAGCATATCCTTGTACTTCTCCAGCTTCATTTTTTCCTCTTCGATAACGGCGCTTGGCGCTTTCATTATAAAGCCAGGGTTGTCCAATTTTGTCTTTGCCCGCTCGATTTCCAGCAAAAGCTGTGCTTCTTCCTTCTTCAGCCGCTCCGTTTCCTTGCCTACGTCCACCAGTTCCTGCAATGGGATGTATGCGGAAGCGGCAGGGCTCACGGCGCAGGCCGCATCGGCCGGGATGCCCGATTTATCATGTTGGATGGAAACGCTGCCTGCCGGGGCCAGTGCCGCTAAATAATCCTTTGTCTTCTCAAAGAGCTTTGCATTTTCCCCGTCTACGACCAGGATGAGCTGCGTCTTTTTCCCTGTGGGTACGTTCATTTCCGCGCGAAGGTTCCTGATGGCGCGCACTGTTTCCATGGCCGCCTCCATCCCCGTAGACTCTTCGGGGAATTTGAACCTTTTCTCAGTTTTCGGCCATTCCGAAAGCATGACGGTCTCTCCGCCGCCGATGAAGGAATATATCTCCTCTGTGATGAAGGGCATGAAGGGGTGAAGCAGCTTCATGGCATTGATTAAAACGTGATGTAATACCGCCTGTGCCGCCTTTTTCCCTCCGTCTTCTCCGCGCAGTTTCGTTTTTGCCATCTCGATATACCAGTCGCAGTATTCGCTCCAGATAAAATCGTAAACTTTCTGCGCAGCAAGGCCAAGGTCGAAGTTCTCCATGTTTTCGGTTACTTCTGCCGTAACGGTATTCAACCTGTGAAGGATCCATTTATCGGCTATGTCCAATTCCACCGAATCAATATCAGGCGCGCCTTCTTCGGGCGTATTCATCATCACGAAGCGGAACGCGTTCCATATCTTATTGGCAAAGTTGCGGAAGGACTCCGTCTTTTCCCAGTAGAAGCGCATGTCGTTCCCCGGTGCGTTCCCCATGATGAGGGATATCCGCAGGGCGTCTGCTCCGTATTTTTCTATCACTTCCAGAGGGTCAATGCCGTTGTCCAGGGATTTGCTCATCTTCCGCCCCTGCGCGTCGCGCACCAGTCCGTGGATATCCACATACTTGAACGGCTCCCTTCCCATGAACTCCATGCCGAATGCTATCATTCGCGCCACCCAGAAGAAGATGATGTCGTAGGACGTCACCAGCACGCTTGTGGGGTAAAAGTATTTCAATTCCCCGGTATCGTTCGGCCAGCCCAGTGTAGAAAAAGGCCAGAGCCCCGAGGAAAACCATGTATCCAGTATATCCTCGTCCTGAGTGATGTTTGAACTGCCGCATTTCCTGCATTTTCCGGGCTTTTCCCGTGCAATCATCATCTCACCGCATTCGCAGTAATAGGCGGGGATTCGGTGTCCCCACCACAACTGGCGGGATATGCACCAGTCGCGGATATTCTCCATCCAGTTCATATATATCTTTTCGAATCTTTGCGGAATGAAGCGCGTTTTGCCGCTTTTCACGCATTCAATAGCGGGCCTGGCCAGTGGCTTCATATCTACGAACCACTGCAGCGATATAATGGGTTCCACTACCTCGCCGCACCGGTAGCAGTGGCCGACGTTGTGCGTGTGGTCCTCTATCCCGTCCAGCAGTCCTTCTCTTTCAAGCTGCCTGATGACGCCTTCCCGCGCCTCGAACCTGCCCTTTCCTGCATAAGGCCCTCCGTGCGCGTTGACTGTGCCATCGTCCTCAAGCACACGAAGGATTGGAAGGCCGTGCCGCATCGCGATTTCAAAGTCGTTGGGGTCGTGCGCCGGGGTCACCTTCACCGCGCCCGTGCCGAACTCCATGTCCACATATTCGTCCGCAACGATGGGGATCTCCCTGTTGACAATGGGAAGGATGACCGTCTTTCCGATAAGGTGCTTATACCGCTTGTCCCCGGGGTTCACCGCCACGGCTGTATCTCCCAGCATGGTCTCGGGACGAGTGGTTGCCACCATGATATGGCCCCCGCCGTCCTTGAGCGGGTAGCGCAGCCGCCACAGATGCGATTTTGTCTCCTCATATTCCACTTCGGCATCCGACAAGGCAGTCTTACAATTGGGGCACCAGTTTATGATGCGGTTGCCCCTGTATATCAGCCCTTTTTCGTAAAGCCGGCAGAAGGCCTCGACCACCGCGCGGCTGCAACCCTCGTCCATAGTGAATCGCTCCCGCTGCCAGTCGCACGAGGAACCAAGCTTCCTGAGCTGGTGCACGATGGCGCCGCCGTACTGCTTCCGCCATTTCCATGCCCGTTCCAAGAATTTTTCGCGGCCGATGCTCGCCTTGGTCAGCCCTTCTTTGGTCATCTGCTCCACTATTTTTATCTCGGTAGCGATGCTCGCATGGTCTGTCCCCGGCAGCCATAGCGTGCAGTGTCCCTGCATGCGCCGGAAGCGTACGAGAACGTCCTGAACGGTATTATCCAGCGCATGCCCCATATGCAGCTGCCCTGTGATATTGGGCGGGGGGATCACGATGCAGAAGGGTGTTTTATCCCTGTCTACTTCCGCATGGAAATACCCGGCTTCCTCCCACTTCCTATATAAGCGCTGCTCCACCAGCGCAGGGTCATAAACTTTTTCGGGGATCTTATCCGGCATATTTATCACTCCTTAAAAAACGATCACTCCAAAGAGGAATAAAAGCGATATCAGCAGCACGCCGAGGGCGGCCAGCTTTATGATGAGCATGGCGCGCGGGCGCTTTGCTTCGGAGATTTTAAAAAGCCGAACGAGAAGGCCTGTCGCCAGCGTCATGAAAAGCGCTGCGGCGACCAGCACGATGCCGGTTATCTTGCTTGCCGAATCGTAGAAAAAGCCCATCTCTTTCGCCTCGTCCTATTTATAAACAAAACGACCGCCTTCACCAAGTTCAAGGGCGAAGACGGCTTTCGCGGTACCACCTTTTTTCGGGCACTGGAATACAATTTTAACCATGCCCATCTCTTTCCCCGCTGTAACGGACGGGTGCCGCGTACGGCTAATATCTTTCACCGTGCACGCTTCCTGGAGCGACTTTGATGCGCCGCCAAACTTTTGCCGGGGCCCGTCTCAGCCCATGCAGGCCCTTCTCTGATGGCAGGCAGGCGCACTACTCCTCTCCTTCATCGCGTTTGATATGAAATTTTTATTGCATTATACGCCGCAGCCGGCGCTTTTGTCAACTTGCGCTTTGCTTCCTGGTCTTTTTTATCCGGATCAGTGTGTCTATACCATACTGGAAGAAAGCCGCCACCGTCAGCACAAGGCCTATATAGATAACGATTTCATTTGCAATGCCGATGTACTCGCGAAGGAATGTGAGGCCCACGCCCGTCATCAGAAATGCTGTTGCAAATTTGCCGAGCAGTTTGCTTTGCACCACGATATCCTTGACGTAAAGAACCATCCCTCCAGCAACTAAAAGCACTTCTTTGCTAAGCAGCACTAAGATCACCCAAAGGGGCAGGATATCCTCGCCCGACTGCATCCCCCTCAGCCAGAAGGTGAACATGACTATTATGAGCATCAGTTTGTCCGCCAGAGGATCCAGCAGCTTTCCCGAGTCCGATATGAGGTGGTACTTCCTCGCTATCCATCCGTCCAGAAGGTCCGTGAAGCTCGCCACGGCGTAAACGATCATCGCGGGGATGTCCCACGCAAGGTCTACATGCCCGGGTATCTTATATCCCAGGTAATAAAAAAACAGAATGAATACAGGGATCAGCGCCAGCCGCAGCAACGTTATCGCGTTAGGCCAGTATTTCCATACCCTTGGCTTCTTTTCTTCCAAAATGATCCCACATCCAGTAAATAATGATTTTAGAAGGCCGGTGGTACAGCGGGTATGCTGAATAAAATGCTACTAGTTTTATTATACCTGTCCCAAGCCGATTTGCAAAGAAATAAACGAAGTCATCCCGCAGCAATCTCCTTCTCTCTTTCATTGTGAGGAGCATAAAGCGAAATGTGCCGCCGAAAAGGATGTTGCTCTTGCCCTACCCAACCTATGTATGGACGATGATACGAAATTCTCAAAAAAATAGACAGAAGTATCATAATCTGTTATTATTACAATATTAAGAAAGAATGCTTTATATTGGTGGTTTAAGGCGACACTACGACGGTAGGAGATACGTATATGATCCTAAACAATCTAAAAATGGATTAGAGTTGATATGTTATGCAATTACAAAGAGTAAAAATACATAATTTCAGATCGATTTTAGATTCTGATTTTGATTTGGAAAAATATGCATTGCTTGTTGGTGAAAATAATTCAGGCAAGACAAATGTTATGATAGCGTTACGAATCTTCTATGAGGATGACATAAAGTTTTCAAATAATGATGATTTTCCAAAGTGTAGTCCTACAGATAATGAAAGCTGGATTGAATTGTGGTTTTTGACAGCAGATGGTGAACAATCGTCGTTGAAAGACGAATACAAGGCAGAGGATAAGCTTTTAAAAGTTAGAAAGTATCTTAAATCTGATAATGCCGATCTTGTAAAAAGCGGTCAAAGTAATATTTACGCTTATGAATCCGGTAAATTATCTGCTAATCTTTTTTATGGCGCAAAGAACATTTCACAGGCAAAACTTGGCAGATTATTATTTATACCAGATCTTAGTAAAACAGACGATAACTTTAAAATGTCTGGGCCTTCTCCATTACGTGATATGATTGATTTTGTAATGCAAAAAGTAATCAAAAATAGTCAAACATATTCCAACCTTCAAAATGCATTTGTAATTTTTAACAAGGACTTTAGAGAGGAATCGTCGAAAGATGGTTTTTCTCTAAACGAACTTACAAGTGACATCAACAAAAACATCTCTGAATGGGATATATGTTTCGGTTTAGATATTAATACAATTACTGCTGATAACATAATAAAAAACCTTGTTTCTCATTATGTCGAAGACAAACAATTAAACGGCCAGAGAATACCGATAAATCATTTTGGTCAAGGACTACAAAGACATTTAATTTATACTTTGATTAGGGTTGGGGCAAAGTATATTGACAAGAAGCCAGAGCAAAAGAAAGAATTTTCTCCCGATCTTACAATGATTCTGTTTGAGGAACCAGAATTATTTTTGCACCCAACCCAACAAGAATTTCTCAATGCTGATTTAAGAAAATTGGCCGAAGATTCTAACCAACAAATACTTTGTTGCACGCACTCACCAATTTTTGTTAGTAAAAATATCGAATCCTTGCCATCTTTATTGAAAGTTATCAAAAATAAAGGACAAACCAAAATATATCAAATAAACAAAAAAGAACTTGACGAATTATTTGATGAGAATAACAGCATGTTTAAGATGTTTTCTGATAAATTATCAGATTCTACTACTTCGCAAGATATCAAAAATAAAATAGCAAATAAAAGCTTAGGATCAATCGCTAGCGATGAATCATTAAAACTTGAAGAAGAATCGCTAAAATACTTTTTGTGGTTAGACAACGAGAGATCGTGTTCATTTTTTGCAAAGCATGTTTTTATTTGCGAAGGAGCAACTGAAAAGATTTTCCTAGATTATTTACTAAATACAAAATGGCTTGATTTGAAAGCAAAGCATCTATATTTTCTTGATGCAATGGGTAAATTTAATATTCATCGGTACATGAACTTGTTTGGCAAACTTGGTATTTTT
>JAUYED010000048.1 GCA_030691525.1 Bacillota bacterium
ATCAGGTTTGCTACAGAACGGTGCGCTATCATGACGCCTTTAGGTCTTCCCGTGGAGCCCGAGGTATAAAGCACATAGATGCAGCTTTTCGCGTCGTGCGGCTTTGGCTCGAACACCGCATTTTTGGGTATTTCATCGGTGACATATATGCTTTTCCCTGTGAAATGTTCAGGCAGCCGGGTGTCTCTGCCGAAAAGGGCAAGAGGCGAGCAGCTGTCTTCCAGCATGTACATCATGCGCTCCTCGGGATAGCCGGGGTCAATAGGCATATAGGCGGCGCCCGTTTTCATCACAGCCAGCATGGAGGCCATCATCTCCACACTCCTGTGGAAGAGCAGCCCCACTACGCAGCCGTCCCCGATCCCCTGTTCGGCCAACCGGGACGCGATGCCGTCCGCCATGGACTTGAGCTCAGCATATGAAACCTTGCGGTCATGGAATACCACTGCCGTTTTTTCGGGCGTTTTTGCCGCCTGCTCGTCAAACAGGGCATCAATCGTCGCTTCCCTGTAGGGTGCCGCAGTATTATTGTATTGGTGGATCAGAAGTTCGCGGTCTTTTTCATCCATGCATTGGATCTCGTGCATCGGCTGTTCGGATTTATTTATCGTTTCCCGGATAAGATTTATAAAATATCGTGCATACCTTTTCATGGTGGACGCATCAAAAAGACTGCTGGCGTATTCCAAGCTGAAGTCAATGGTTCCTTCATGCTCCATCGCCTCAAGCAGGATGTCCAGCTTGGTTATGCCAGTGTCCAATTCCACGGGCTCCACATGCAGATCCCCCAGTTTCATCTGCGCTGCGTTCACCGTCTGCAGGACGAACATGGTATCAAAAACCGGGTTCCTCGAAATGTCCCTTGCCACAGGCAACCTGTCCACCATCAAATCAAAGGGGTAATCCTGGTTGTCCAGAGCGGCAATGACATTTTCACGCAATTGGGCAAGGAATTGTTCATATGTCTTTTCAGCGCACGGCTGGTTGCGCATCGGCAGCATGTTGATAAAAATGCCTATCATTTCCGAAAGTTCCGCGTTGCGCCGCCCGAGCGCAGGCGTACCTACTACGATGTCTTCCTGTCCCGACATCCTTGAGAGCAGCATGTTCCAAATTGACAGGAAGAACATATAAAGCGTAACTTTTCTGCTCCTGCAAAATCCGGTCACAGCAGCGGCCGTTTCCTTATCCAGTGAAAATCTTATTTTTTTGCCGATAAAGTCCATGGCCGGCTTTCTCGGGTGGTCGGTCGGCAGGTCCAGCACTGGTACCCCATCACTGAATACGCTGTCCCAGTAGTCCCGCTGTTTGAGCATCCACTGGCTCTCGCAAACAGTGCGTGACCAAATGACATAGTCTTTGTACTGATGTTTGACCTCCTGCGGCACACCTCCCTGATAGAGGATGTTCAACTCCTGCATCATCAGCTCTGCCGTTGCGCCGTCCGAAATGATATGGTGCATGTCCACAAGCAGCAGGTGTTCATCCGGGCTTATGCATATGGTCCCTGCCCGAATCAGCGGCGGCCTGGATAGATCAAACGGCCGGATGAACGCACACAGGGCGTTATCCAGCTGGCCTTCAGGAAGAGTTTCAAGCGCGAATGGCACCGTCTCCAGCACGATCTGCACCGCTTCCCCGCCTCGGACCTCAAAGCAGGTGCGGAGGATCTCATGCCGGTCTATGATCATCTGGAATGCCTGCTGCAGGCGGGAAATATCCAGCGGCCCGCGTATGTAGAAGGCGCCCGGCATATTATAGGCCAATTTATTCTGGTCAATGCTGTCCAGGATAAAAAGCCTCCGCTGCGCAGCAGAAAGGGGATAGGACTCCATCCTGTGGGCAGGCAGCAGTGGCGCAAGCTGCTCCTGCTTCGCATTTTTGATAGTTTCAGCCAGTTGCCGTATCGTAGGGGACTGGTAAACATCTGTGAACATCAGATCTACATTGAATACGCGGTGTATCTCCACCGTCATCATGATCACATTGAGCGAATCTCCGCCGAGGTCGAAATAATCGTCTGTAACGCCGATGGTATCAAGCCCCAGCACTTTTTGCCATATATTCACGAGTTCCGATTCGATCGTATTGGAAGCTGCAACGTATTCCTGTCCGCGCTCGCCCAGTATCTTGGGCTCGGGAAGGCGTGCAAAATCCACCTTGCCATTGGGCGTCAGCGGGATGCTCTCCAGCCTGATGTTGAACGTCGGGATCATGTAATGCGGAAGCTGCTGTGATAGGAACTCTTTCATTTCTTTGACTGGGATATCCTCCTCGGATACGACGTATGAGCAAAGATACTGGTTGCCGCTGCTGTCTTTGCGGTCTATGACTACGGCGTTCTCCACCGCCATATGTTTTTTGATCTTATTTTCTATCTCCTTGAGCTCGATGCGATACCCGCGGATCTTTACCTGTTGGTCTACGCGTCCCAAAAACGCGATCTCGCCTCTGGGATACCATCTGGTCAGGTCCCCCGTCCTGTAAAGGCGCTCGTCCGGGTTGAAAGGGCTCGGGATGAAGCTTTCCTTCGTCTGCTCCTCCATACCGATATAACCCCGGGCAAGACATTCTCCGCCAATGTACATTTCTCCGGGCACGCCGATGGGCAGGACGTTCATGTGTGAGTCCAATATATAGATGTGCACATTCGCCATGGGTTTGCCGATATTGACTGTGTCCAGCTGCTCAAATTGTTTGATCGTGACCCCTATGGTGGCTTCTGTGGGGCCGTATTGGTTGTAAATCTTCGCTTTGGTCACGCTCCGGAGCTGCCTTATCAGGTCCTGCGGGAATTGTTCGCCTCCGCAGACCAGTTCAGTCAGTCCCGAGAGCACCGCAGTAAAGTTTTCATCCGTCAGTAAGGTGCGCAGCCGCGAGGGCGTCAAATACATTTTTTTGATATTGTGTTCCTGCAGCAACGCCGCCAAGCGCCTTGGGTCCTTCTGTTCCTCTTCGTCAGCTATGACGATGCGCATCCCGTTCATCAGAGTGGGCAGCGTCTCAAGAATGAATACATCGAAACTGACAGTGGTGATGCAAGCCGCCGCGCTGCCGGGTTCGAATTCCATCACTTGCTTCATGCCCGCATTGAAGTTTACCAGCGAGCGGTGCTCCACCATCACACCTTTGGGGTCTCCCGTCGAGCCGGAAGTATAAATGATATAGGCAAGGCCGCAGGGATTTTTGAACGTGCTGGCGCTCATGATGTCGTGGTAGGCCGGCAGGTCCTTGTCCTCGTCCATCCAGATGATATTGTTCTCATAGCCGATAGCGTCCTTGCCCTTGAATCTACCGGCAAAAGCGCTCTGGGAAAGCACGATCTCCACTCCGGCGTTGCTGAGCATATATGAAATACGGGAGTTTGGAAACTCGGGGTCAATAGGCAGGAATGCGCCTCCGGCTTTGAGCACGGCCAGCATTGCGATGATGATATCAGGCGAACGCTTAGCCATGATGGCTACGGCCTGCTCATGCTCGGGGCATAGGGCTTTCAGCTGGAATGCCAGTTTTCCCGCCCGCATGTTCAGTTCCCTGTAGCTGATTTCTCTGCCGTCAAAAACGATGGCGGTGTCATTCGGCCTGATCGCCGCCTGTTCCTCGATGATCTGGTGGACGGTGCTCATCCTGTCATAGTCCAGCCCGGTACGGTTAAAATCTTCAAGGATGCGGCGCTTTTCCTCAGGTTCGAGTATCTCTATTTCGCGGAGCCGTTTATCGGGGTATTCCAGCGCATCGGACAGCAGGTTGATTATATGGTTGTGAATGTATTCGATCTCCTTGGAGTTGAAGACCTGGGCAAGGTAGTCGTAGTCAAGCAGTATCTTCCCGTCGTTGTCCCTCTCGCTGACATGGATGCAAAGCGGCTCGATCTGGTGCCCGTTGAAGTGCCAGCGCCCTTCCTGCTTGTCTGCATAATTATCGCCCCGTACAAATTGTGCATTCTGGTAGGAAATAGCGATCTCATACAGCCGCTTGATAGGACCGTTGACCCTCCTTGCCTCCTGGAGTATCTTCTCATAAGGATATTTCTGGTGCCGAAGCGTCTGCATCCAATTGCTGATGATATTGCGGTTGAATTCGATAAAGTTCATTTCATCATTGATATCCACGATCATGGGAACGGTGCTGACGAACATCCCCACAGTGTTCCTTTCCCGCTCGTTCCTCCGGTTGTATACAGGAGTGCCGAAAGCCAGCTTCATCCTTCCGGTAAGGCGGTAGATGTACACGGCCAGCACGGAAAAAAATACGGAAAACGTGGACGCAGTATGCTCGGCGCAGAATTGTCTGATAAGGGTTGCCAGCTTATCGGATATGACATAGGCTTTCCTCTTGCCTACAGTGCTCACCTGGCTGAGGTTGTATTCCTTGATGCCCAGCTGGTCGGGGAGGTCTTTGACGACCTCAGACCAGTAGAGCCGGTCTTTTTCATACTGTTTGGAATTGCTGTATTCTTCTTCATGTTCCAGGTACTCCGCATACGTCGGCCTCATCTCCCTGTCGGGCTCTTCCCCGCACAGAAGCCGCATATAGTTCCTCATCACGTTGTTTCCTGACAGCACGATAGACCAAGCGTCCGATATGATATGGTGGAGCTTGATCAGGATGCCGCCTTCGTTTTCGTCCATTTTAATGATGGCAAAATAAAAAAGGTCTGTATCAATGAGCTTGAAAGGAGCTTGGGTGATGGACATGTCCCACTGGAAAAGCCCTTCTCGGCCTGTCAGGGAAAAATCGAAAAAGTCAACTTTTTGCGGCTTGAAGTCTGCCGTATACTGCATCGGCTCGTCGTCAACCAGCGTGATCCTCGTCCGGATGCTGTCATCGCTCTCCAAGTAAGCATTCATGGCCTGCTCAAGAAGATAATAGTTGATATTGCCCCTGAATTTAAGAGTGCCCGAAATTACGCCAATACTCGTATTGGGGTGTGTCTGCTCAAGATACCAAATGCCTTTTTGCTGTGCAGACAGAGGCAGGAGCTTATTTCCCGTCATTCTTCAAGTACTCCTTCGGTCGTAAGTTCACTGGCTTGAGCCAAAGGCCAAAAGTATTATTTTTTCTTAGATAAAATACTACATTAGTATAAAGTACTACATTTAGTCCACTTTCGTCAATAGTAGCAATAATACCCAGTCAAATTACATTGTAGGACTACAATACATATTGGACACTGAACCTTGAAAACAGATGCAGGAAACGGACGCTTTGAGGTATTGTTGAATTACAACAAAACAAAACACCTTGAAAGGAGCCCGATCCTGCATGAAAAGCATATCACAAGAC
>JAUYED010000098.1 GCA_030691525.1 Bacillota bacterium
GGCAGTCTTTCGCCGAAAATCGTTAAGAATATGATGGCAAGTATAAGAGCAAAGATGATATTGAAAGCAGCGCCTGCAAATATTGCAATGAAGCGCTTCCATATCGGCTTTTTTGAAAATTCGTCGGCATCGCCGGTCGCTTCGTCCTCACCGTGGAACTTTACGAAACCGCCTATCGGGAACGGGCGGAGAGAATAGAGTATGCCCGTTTTCCTGCTTTTGAATTTGGCTAATTTCGGCCCGAAGCCGATGGCGAATTCGTCTATCTTGAAACCCAGCACCCTGCCCAGCGTATAGTGCCCCTACTCTTGCACGACGATAATGATGCCGAGAATCAACATTGCAGCAAATATTGAAAGCAGGTTTATCCAGAACATCGCACACCGTCCCTGAAATAGTTATTTGAACCCACTGAATATATATTCCCTGCAGTCAGCGTCTATAGTAATAATATCATCTACATCATGCACTTCCTGCCCGCCGAATTTGTCCATAGCGGCTTCAATATATTCCGGGATATCCATGAAACCGATCCGCCCGTCCAGAAAGAGCCCTACTGCTATCTCGTTGGCCGCATTCAATGCTATGGGCGCGCTTCTCCCTCTTTTGAGCGCCTCGCAGGCAAGGAGCAGGCAGGGGAAACGCGAAGTGTCGGGCTTTTCAAATGTCAATGGCTCAAGGTGTATAAGATCCAGCGGCTGGACGCCGCAATATACGCGCTTGGGATAGTACAGCGCGTACTGTATGGGTATCCTCATATCCGGCAGGGCAAGCTGGGCGATCACCGAGCTGTCCTCAAACTCCACCATGGAATGTATGATGCTCTGCCGGTGTATTATGACTTCGATATCATCAGCAGGGACACCGAAAAGTGCGTGCGCCTCTATCGTCTCCAGACCTTTATTCATCAGGGTCGCGCTGTCTATCGTGACCTTTTTGCCCATATCCCAGTTAGGATTTTTCAATGCCTGGGCGGGCGTGGCATGGAAAAGGTCTTTCTTTTTCCAGTCTCTGAAAGCGCCGCCCGAGCATGTGAGGAAGATCCTTTTTATGCTGTTCCCTTCCCCTTTGGCCTGAAGGCACTGGAATATGGCAGAGTGTTCGCTATCCACGGGCAGTATGAACTGCCCCTTTTTCTTCAATTTTTCAACGACAAGGGTGCCGCCGCAGACCAGCGCTTCCTTATTTGCAAGGGCGACCTGTACGCCCCTCTCGATGCACTCTATCAGCGGCTTCAGGCCTGCCATCCCCACTACGGCGATCAGCGCCAAATCCAGCCCGGGAAGCGCGCACGCCTCCTTCAGGCAGCCGCCGCCCTGTGAAAAAAAGACCCCTTCGGGTATCTGACCCCTGATGGCCTTTGCGGCTTCTTCATCCACCATGCCGGCAAAGCGGGGGCGGTATTTTTTGACCTGGCTCAAAAACGCCGCGGCATTGCTATGTGCCGTCAGCGCAGCGACTTCGAACATATCAGGGTGCATATCTATGATCTGAAGCGCCTGCGCGCCTATGGAGCCCGTAGAGCCGAGGATGGCGATGCTTCGCTTCATGCGATCCCCCCCATGGATAGAACCAATGCAAAGTACCCGATGACCACCGGAGCTGCGAATATGACGCTGTCCATCCTGTCCATAGCCCCGCCGTGGCCGGGAACGAGCTTGCCGAAGTCCTTGATCCCTGTAAATCTTTTGATGAGGGAAGCGGCAAGGTCTCCGATCTGGGCTGCCAGCGACGCCAGCAGTCCGATTATGATATAGTGGTAAACCGGGAAATCAAAGCCGAAGAGTTTCTGCAGGAAAAAGTAGATCAAAAGCATCCCGCCCATGCTGCCAAGGGTGCCGCCGATAGCGCCTTCCACCGTTTTTTTGGGGCTGATATCCGGGCAGAGCCTATGACGCCCGAATGACATGCCTGTAAGGTAGGCAAACGTGTCGGTAAAAACTGCTACTGTATAGGTACAGATCATTGCAAGCATAGACGCTCCCCGTTCTGAAAAGGGGATGAAAAACACGCCCAGGTCCCGCTTCAAAAGCAGCAGGAGCATGCTGAGCAGCAATGCAGGGTAAAGAAGCGCAAAGGTGGAAAAAACTACGTCCCTGGTGGAATATTTTTTACTGAATATGCGGAAAGCAAATACGACGAAAGAGCAAAGCATGAAAAGCATCAGCAGGCCTGTTACCCCGAAGAAGTACCATGCAGGCACCATCAACCCGATAAATACGTACCCTGGCACGGTGATGGGCCTGACATCCGGAAGCCCTGCAAAAGCCGAATATATCTCATACATCGAAAAAACAGTTGCGAAAAGCAGGACTGCTATATAGACGTAGCCCGCGCAATACACCGAAGCAAAGAGTATCATTACAGCGATGACGAAAGGCAGTGTCCTTTTGGTGAGTGAAGCCCATTTGCCCGGCTTTTTGACCTCGTTCATATTGCCCCATACTTTCTTTTTCTGTTTTGAAATTCCTTCAGCGCCTTGGCGTACTCGTTCTCATCGAAATCAGGCCACAGCGGCTTGGCAAAGATCATCTCGGAATAGGCCGCCTGGTAGAGCAGAAAGTTGCTGAGGCGGTATTCTCCTCCCGTCCGGATGACGACGTCCGGGTCGGGAAGGCCGCCCGTATATAAGTGATCCGAAAATTTCATCTCATCAATGTCTTCCAGCCGAATGCTTCCTTCCATTACCCCGCTGCATATCTTTTTGACCGAAGCGACTATCTCAGACCTTCCGCCATAATTGAGCGCAAGGTTCAATATCATGCCGGTATTTTGCCTGGTCTTATCAATGGATAGTTCCAGTTCGTCCTGCGCCCTGCCGGGCAGTTGAGAACAGTTTCCGAGAGTACGGATGATCACGCCGTTTTCATGCAGTTCTTCCGTCTTTTTTCTAAGGAACTCCACGAGCAGGTCCATCAGGCAATCTATCTCCTCGAAGGGCCGCTTCCAGTTTTCCGTCGAAAAAGCGTAGAGAGTGAGGACCTTGATGCCTATATCAGAGCTCATCCGCGTGATGTCGCAGAGCCGCTCTACGCCTTTTCTGTGGCCGTATGCGCGCGGAAGCCCGCGCCTTTCCGCCCAGCGCCCGTTTCCATCCATGATGATGGCTACGTGGACGGGAAGCCGTGTGGTATCAACGCCGTTTTTCTGCAGGACGGCCTGCAAGCGGTTCAGCTCTTTCTTCATAATACCAACGCGCGATCTGATGTTTTATTCATTAACAAAATCCCCAAGGGTTCCCTTGGGAAATCAAAGGCCTTATGACAAAGTTCATTTTTCAAACTACTATGTATTCATCTCTTATCTAAATGCGCTTTTTGAATTCGCATATAACCAGTTCGCAAACTTTTTCCTGCTTCCGCTTCTGCCTCACCACTACCCTTCGCCCGCCTTCGCGGTATCCCCTGGGCGGCTGTGAAACAGCCGTTTCGCATGCGAAGCCCGCCCTTTCGAGCGTTTCCACGGCCTGCTTTTCTTCCATCCCGATGACATTCGGCATCCGGGCCATTATATTTCCATGATCTCCTTTTCCTTTTCAGTCATCATGCTGTCTATCCCTCTGATGTGGTCGTCGGTATGCTTCTGTATTTCCTTTTCGAAGGACGCGAGATCGTCTTCGGTGATATCGCCGTCCTTTTCCATCTTTTTCAGTTCCTCGTTTGCATCGCGGCGGATAGCCCTTACGGCGACCCGGCATTCCTCTGCAAGGTGGTGTACCGCTTTGACCAGCTCGTGGCGGCGTTCCTCCGTAAGGTCAGGAAAAACCAGGCGGATGAGCTTGCCGTCGTTTGAAGGGTTGATGCCTATATCAGATTTTTGTATCGCTTTTTCTATAGCCGGTATCGCGCTCGCATCCCATACTGAAATGGCCAGCATCTTGGGTTCCGGTGTCATGATATTGCCAAGCTGCTGGATGGGCACATGGCTTCCGTAATACTCTACTACTATCCTGTCCAGGACGTGCGGGTTTGCCCTGCCCACGCGCAGCGCAGACAGCTCTTTATTATATACAGCGGCGGTTTTATCCATCTTTTCCTTTGTGCCTGCGGTTATTTCATTATTCATCGTTAAAATCAACCCCCTTGCATAGATATTTTACTCAATTCCTCCCCTTTGCACAACATGATAGTTCTGCTTGGCTATTTCATCGCGTGTATTTTCGTGCCGATCTTTTCGCCGGCGACCGCTTTCATTATATTGTTGCCGTTGCCCAGCCCGAAAACGATGATTGGGATATTGTTTTCCATGCAGAGGGTGACTGCTGTGGTGTCCATGGCAGCGAGGCCGCGGTTGATGACATCCATATAGGATATCTCTTCTATCTTTTTTGCCTTATTGTTGCGGTTGGGGTCTGAATCATAAACGCTGTCTACATTTTTGGCAAGCAGTATGGCGCCGGCTTCTATCTCCGCAGCACGCAGCGCCGCTGCCGTATCCGTCGAAAAATAGGGGTTCCCCGTACCGCAGGCAAAGATGACGATCCTGCGTTTTTCGAGATGACGCATGGCGCGCCTTCTGATATACGGCTCGGCTATCTGGCGCATCTCTATGGCTGTCAGCACCCTCGTATCCACGCCTTTATTCTCCAATGAATCCTGCAGGGCGAGCGCGTTCATGGCTGTTGCCAGCATGCCCATATGGTCTGCTGTCGTCCTTTCCATGCCTATGCCCATCTTACCACGCCAGAAGTTGCCGCCGCCTACCACCACTGCGATCTCAACGCCGCTATTATGCACTTCAAGGATGTCCCGTGATACCTTTTCGAGGATATCGTAGTCCAAGCCGAACTCCTTGCTGCCGGCAAGCGCTTCCCCGCTCAGTTTTAGTATGACTCTTTTGTACATCGGACTGCTCATTTCAAACTCTCCGCCCCTCCATTAAAAAAAAGGAACATGCTTGGCATGTTCCTTTAGCTCATCTGATTTGTTTCATTACTCTTTAATGTAAAGTTGCTCTCCCTTTTCTGCAACCCTTCTCCCATCTCATACCGGACGAACCTCCTGATACTGATATTTTCCCCGATGACGGATATTTTTTCATTGACGATGTCCCTGATGGTTTTATCCGGGTCCTTGACAAAGGGCTGTTCCATGAGGCAGACTTCCTTGAAATACTTTTCGATCCTGCCTTCCACCATCTTTTCTACGATCTTTTCGGGTTTGCCTTCGTTCAAGGCCTGCGCTTTGAGGATCTGCTTTTCTTTCTCCGCCAGCTCGGGCGGCACATGCTCGCGGGCTACGAATTCAGGCCGGGAAGCAGCTATCTGTATCGCGATGTCATGGACAAAAGACCTGAATTCGTGTGTCTTGGCAACAAAGTCTGTTTCACAGTTGACTTCGACCAGTACGCCGATGCGGCCTTCGCCGTGGATATACGACTCTACAATGCCTTCGGCTGCGATGCGTCCGCTCTTTTTCGCTGCTGCAGAAAGCCCTTTTTCTCTGAGTATCTCGATCGCTTTTTCGATATCGCCTTCCGCTTCGATGAGCGCATTTTTACAGTCCATCATGCCTGCGCCTGTCCTCTCGCGGAGTTCTTTGACTTCATTTGCGGAAATCATAGGGTATAACCTCCTATTGACGCATTTTTATGACTCAGCAAGGTCGTCTGCATTTACGACCAGCTTTTCTTCTTCGACATCGGTAGGAGCCGCAGCGGGAGCTTCCACCCTGGCTGCTTCAACTTCAGCGGGCGCAGCTTCTGTCTGCTCTCCCTGCCTGCCTTCTATGACTGCGTCTGCTATCATCCCCGCGATCAGTTTGACGGCGCGGATGGCGTCATCATTGCCGGGGATGATGATATCCACTTCGTCAGGGTCACAGTTGGTGTCTACGATCGCGATGATGGGTATGGATAATGCCCTGCCTTCGGAGATGGCGATATGCTCCTTCTTAGGGTCAATGATGAACATCGCCCCGGGAAGGTTTTTCATTTCCCTGATGCCGCCAAGGTTATTGAGCAGTTTTCCTTTTTCCAGCCGGAGCTTGATGCCCTCCTTTTTGGTCAGCAGCTCAAAGCTTCCGTCCTTCTCCATCTGTTCTATCTTGTTGAGGCGGGTGATGCCTTTCCTGATGGTCTTGAAGTTGGTCAACATGCCGCCAAGCCATCTGTTATTGACGTAGAACATCCCGCAGCGTTTGGCTTCGAATTCTACCGATTCCTGCGCCTGCTTTTTCGTGCCTACGAAAAGGACGCTTTTCCCTTCCGCAATGACATCGCGCACAAAAAAATACGCCTCGTCTATCTTTTTCACCGTTTTTTGCAGGTCAATGATATAGATCCCATTGCGCTCTGTGAAAATATACTGCGCCATCTTGGGATTCCATCTGCGCGTCTGGTGGCCAAAATGGACTCCGGCTTCAAGCAGCTGCTTCATTGAAATTATAGACATATTCTATTTCCTTCCTTTTTCCTCCCCGTACATCATCCATCCGGAGGACCGTTTTACCACGGCAGGGCTCCGTTTTCTTGTACGGGTGCGTCATATCTTGCTGAATTATACCATAGCCGATTTCGGTGCGCAACACGTTATTTGGCGGCATATCCCAAACCACCGCTCCGTTTACCTTTCGGCCTCTTCCTCATTATTGAGTATATCGCAGTATATCTCATACACTTCGTCCATCAGCTTTTCGTCATCCAGTGGTTCCAGCCAGTCATCTCCATCCTTCTGGGTAAGCTTCATGATAAATACTTCGTCCTTTTTTATTTCCTCCATCTCTTTTAAAGGGGAAAGCAGGACGTACTCCGCACCCTCATGCTCTATAGTCATGATGTGCTCGAATTCATCCATCTTGCCGTTCTCATCCACCAATTCTATGATAGCTGCTTCTTCCTCATCCATTATTTTTGCCCTCCATTTCCTTCTTATTTCTCAAAAAATCAAGATAGCTCTGCAGGATGTTGACGGCTGCCATCTTGTCTATGACTTTCTTTCTTTTTTTCCGGCTGACATCCGCCTCTATCAGTATGCGTTCGGCCGCCACTGTGGAAAGCCGTTCATCCCAGTATCCGACAGGTACGGATATCCTTCCGGACAGCGCGTCGCCGAAGGCCCAGGTTTTTTCAGCCCGTTCGCCGTAGGTCCCATTCATGTTCCGGGGAAGGCCGATGACCAGTTGTACTACACGGTATTGTTCCACCAAAGCCGAGATAAAATCCAAGTCTGCAGCTGCTGACTTACGCTCATAGGTGCAAAGGCCCTGAGCTATGAGCTGCATCTGATCGCTCAGCGCCACCCCTATTCTTCTATCCCCCATATCCAATGCCAATATCCGCAATGGCTTCTCCTCTCAGATGACTTTGATATAAAGCCCGGGGCAGTTCGCTCCGCAATAGCCGCAGAGTACGCATTTTTCAGCGTCAACCACCGCTTTTCCGTTCACGATGGTCATCGCCCCTTGCCGGCAGGCGTCCATGCATTTACTGCAGCCCGTACACCATTCCTCTATGATGAGCCGCCTGCCTTCCAAGCTGGGTAAATCCTCAGCCGAAAGCTCATCCTCCCGCCCCGATAAGCAGGCGGCCGCATAACGCAATTCCCGAAGAGATTGTATACCAATCGCGGCAGAATGTATACAATCCTGTTTCCGGATATATTTGAAGGCCTGCTCGCGCTCTCTCATTAGGTGGCCGCCGCCCAGCGCCTTCATCGCGATGACCCCCATCCCCCTGCCGGCTGCCTCGGCAAGAGCTGCCTCCATTTGGCTGAGCGTGCCATCAATGATGCCGAACCCTTTGAAATTTATCACGGCCTCGACGACTTCGATATCAGGATGCTTTATCGCGGCGCGCACTCCCGCGATGCTGTGAGTGGATATCCCCAGCGCCCCGATATGGCCTTTTTCCTTCTGCTTCGCAAAATACTCAAGCGCTTGCTGATGCCCTCTGAGCATATGTTCGCTGTCCTGCTCGTGAAGCATGAAGATATCTATATGATCCCTGCCCATTTCCCGGGCGGCTTTGGAATAGCTTTCTTCCGCAGTTATTTCATCATAGGCAAAACACTTTGTAGCGACCACGCTTTCCGGGTATTGCCTGAGCAATATTGCAAGGTGTGCATAGGTGCCGTACAGTTCTGCTGTATCAAAAAAATTGACGCCGTTTTCGGCTGCCGCTATAAGGAGCAGGGCTCCTTCCTCCTCCGGCATTCTTTTTTGCAGCGGGCCCATAGTCAGCGTGCCAAAGCAAAGGCGCGAAACGGAAATGTCCGTACTGCCCAGTTTCACCTGCTGCAACCCGTTTCCACCTCAGTCCTTTTCATGCATTTGGAGGTAGCAGTGGATGAATTCTTCCAGAAGCTCATCTCTCTCTATGGTCTGGATAAGATAGCGGGCGTTGTTATGCGAGGTGATATAGGTAGGGTCTCCCGAGATGATATACCCGACGAACTGGTTTATCGGCTCATAGCCCTTTTCCAGCAAAGACCTGTAAACCTGCATGATCACTTCTTTTGCTTTGTTTTCATTTTCCTTTTCAACTTGGAATTCCATCGTATCCCCATTATTGGCACCCAAATAAGACACCTCCACGAATGTTCTAGCTCTATCCATTATAATACAAATCGCCCTAGAAGCAAACGTTTAAGCATTTTTTCTTTTCAAATATATATTGAAGATCTCAGAAACGGTACTCTTTATTATTATTAATACCGGTACAGCCAAAAGAAACCCCAAAATCCCGCCAAGATAGCCACCGGCGGCAAGAGCGATGAAAGCATAGAGCGGGTGGATATTCAAACTGCGTGAAAAAACGCTCGGGCCGGCCACGCCCAGTACTATCTGCTGTATGATGATAACGATGCCGCAATATAGAAGCACCGGCCCGCCCTGCACCAGCCCTACGAGAATGGCGGGGATGGCTCCGAGCACCGGCCCTATCAGTGGGATGAAGCCCAAAACGGCGGCAAAAAGTCCTAATAGCAACGCGAACCTGAGCCCTGCGATATAAAAGCCGGCTGTGGCGATCGTTCCCGATATCACCGCTATGATAAGCTGCCCCTTCAGGAATTTATCAATCTCCTTGCGGATGCGCGAGCATACAGCGAGCGTACTCGTCCTTGCTTTCCCCGGGAGCATGAAAAGCGCGGAATTCGCTATATACTCCCTGTCCTTCAGTACCAGCAGCATGAACAGCAGCCCGAGCAGAAGGTTTGCGACAGTCTGCAGCGTATGATCCATATTGGCCAGGATGGAATTGACGGCGTTCTCAAAAATACTGCTGATCTTTTCGGGCAGCTGGGCGACAAAGTCCGTCAGGGCATGCGCCCCGGTGATCGTTTTTATGAGCTGCCCCAGCGAAACCTTCAGATTGGGCAGCTCTTTGCTGAACGAAGACCATTCCGCAACGGCCGCCGGGCCAGCGATAAGCGCGACCGCGGCTACTATCGAAACGATCATCCCTAAATAAAGAAATATGGACGCCTGCCGGCCGAGCTTTTTTTCAAATCGCCTGACCAGAGGCAGTCCAAAATACGTCAAAACCAGTGCGGTGATGAGAGGCATTGCCAAAAACGCTAAAAGGTCTTTGAAAATAATAGCGGCAACAACGGCAGCAGCCAGTATCGCAATGCGGATGAGCCATTTTTTTATCCTGTCAGCTGCCGCTGTCCTTACCCGGCCGCCCTCATCAATCTGCATCCCATCAGCCCATGTTCTCCATCATCTGCTTTTTGCACTGAAACATGCGCTTGCCGCCGTCCATGACCCTTTGTGCAATGTCCGGCTTTACGATGCATACCGATGCGACAGCAGCCATTCCCACGATGCCGCCGGCTATCATGCCGAGCCAAAACTTCCAGTTCATTCTTTCCACTCCCTTACTTCGTTGATCGTATTGATCCTGACAGGGTCTACGGTGAAATTTTTTAAAAAGCGCCGGCCGTTTCTGATATCGTCAAAGAAACCGTCGGTTACTTCAAACGAAGTTATTTTGCCCGTTTTCCCCTCAAATATCACATCGGTTACAAAGCCGGTGCCGCTTTGGCCTGAAACTTTCAGCCCCAGCGGCAGAAAACGGTTCTTTTTGGCCGCTTTTTTCGTTTCCCCGGAAATCATGACGCAGTGTTTCCCAGGAAATACATTGCTGTCCAGGGCAAAACTCGAAACGAGAAGAAATGGATTCCTTTCGATGCACTCCATCCCGCAGACAGTTCTATTCCCTGCGTCTATAAAGACGCTTTTCACCCAGCCCCGTATCCTGCATCCGGGCAGCTCAACCACGGGTTTCCCTATCAATGACCTGACGCTGAAGTGCATGCCGATTATGTTTCCTGCTTCTTTATTATTAAAAGTATTTTTCCTTTTGAAAGAAGAAAATATGAAAAAAGCGGGAGCAATTTTTTCTCCCGCTCGATATTTTCTGGCTTCAGCCCTGTTTATGCTTGTTCACATAGTCCTCCAGCGCCATTTTTATCGCCTGCTCAGCCAATACGGAGCAGTGCAGCTTTGCAGGTGGCAGCCCGCCCAGCGCGTCCACCACGGCATTGTTGGTTATCTTCAGGGCTTCTTCCACCGTTTTCCCTTTGACCATCTCGGTGGCGATGCTGCTGGATGCTATCGCGGCGCCGCACCCGAACGTTTTGAACTTTATATCTGCGACGGCCCCGTTTTCTACTTTTATCTGCACCTTCATCATGTCTCCGCACACCTTGCTGGTCAATATGGCTTCCCCGTCGGGGTCCTGTATCTCCCCAACGTTACGCGGGTTGGTGAAGTGCTCGAGCACTATTTCGTTATAGCTCATTTCAGACATTCTTTCTCATCCCTTTCTCTTGTGCAAAAAGCGGCGACATTGCCCGCAATCTCTGAACGATCTTGATTATCTGCTCGATGCAGTAATCTGCATCGCCTTCCTTGTTGGCGTCTCCAAACGTGAATCGCACGGAGCCCTGCGCGATCTCCGCGGGCAGGCCGATGGCAGAGAGCACATGGGAGGGCTTGAATGACCCCGAAGTGCACGCAGAGCCCGTCGAAGACGAAATGCCCGCCATGTCCAGCAAAAGCAGCAGCGCTTCCCCTTCGATGAACTCGAAGCTGAAGTTGGCGTTGCCCGGAAGCCGTTTTTCGGGGTGCCCGTTCAAGCGGACATCGGAGACGTTTTCCTGAATGCCCCGAATGAGTTTTTCCCTCATCGCCCTGAGCCGCTCTGCATATCCGCCGATATTGGCACCAGCAAGCTCTATCGCTTTCCCAAGCCCCACGATGCCTGGGACGTTCTCCGTTCCGGCGCGCCTTTTGCTTTCATGTGCGCCGCCGTGGGACTGTGGGCTCAGTTTTATCCCTTTTTTGACGTAGAGCGCACCCGTGCCCTTGGGGCCGTATATCTTATGGGCAGAGAGCGAAAGCATGTCTATTTTCATCTTTTCCACGTCAATAGGCACGCTGCCTACGGCCTGCACCGCATCGGTATGGAATATGATATTTTTTGCGCGTGCTATCTCCCCGATTTTATCTATTGGTTCCAGAGTGCCGATCTCGTTATTTGCAAACATCACAGATATCAGGATGGTATCGCTCCGGATGGCCTTTTCAAGTGTTTCAGGGCTGACCAGCCCGTATTCATCCACAGGGAGATACGTCACCTCGAACCCTTTCTTTTCAAGGTATTCGCATGTATTCAATACGGCGTCATGCTCTATCTTTGTAGTGATGATGTGCCGTCCTTTTTGCTCATAGGCTTCAGCGACGCCTTTTATGGCAAGGTTGTCCGATTCTGTTCCGCCAGAAGTAAAGATGATCTCCTCATCCCTTGCGCCGATGGCTCCGGCTGTACGGCTCCGCGCCCTGTCTATCGCCGCGCGTGCTTCCCTTCCGTCGCGGTGGAGGCTTGAGGCGTTGCCGTATTTTTCTGCAAAGTACGGCAGCATCTCATCCAAAACTTCTTTTTTTACGAATGTGGTCGCTGCATGGTCTAAATAGACATGCCTGTCCATCTTTCTCACTTCCATATCTTTATCGGCTGCATTTGATATTTGCATCGCTGATATTTTTATAATCGTCGAGCATGCCCTGCAGTGTTATAGCGTCAATACATCTATTGATGCTTTCCTGCACCTTCTGCCAGACAAGCCGTGTGACGCAGCAATCCTCTTTCCCGCAGATGGCGTCCCTGCTCTCCGACAGGCAGGAAACGGGGGCCATCGGGCCGTCCAGCGCGCGGATGATATCCCCAACGGTTATCTCGGCAGGTGCCCTGGCCAGCTCGTACCCGCCTTGAGCACCGCGGACGCTGGAGATAAGCCCTGCTTTCCTTATCAGCATGAAGAGCTGCTCAAGATACTGTTCGGGCACTCCCTGGTTTTCGGAGATATGCTTGATGGATACATGGCCATGGCCGAATACCGCCGCCAGTTCAAACATCGCCCTCAGGCCGTATCTGCTTCGCGTGGAGAGTCTGATGCCGATCACCGCATTTCCTACTGGATTTGTC
>JAUYED010000056.1 GCA_030691525.1 Bacillota bacterium
TGGGCGTTGTAGATAAAGAAAAGTTGATCAATGGCAGGAACATCAAAAAAGGCGATGTGCTCATCGGGCTGGGCTCATCGGGCGTTCACAGCAACGGGTTCTCGCTCATCAGGAAGGTATTTCTGCTCAATATCGTCAACGTAAAGGTCAAGGTCGAGGCGCTGGGATGCACCCTCGGGGAAGAGCTATTGAAGCCCACCCGCATCTACGTTTCAACAGTCAATATGCTGGCCAAAAAACATACCATCGCCGGCATCGCGCATATCACGGGCGGAGGGTTCATCGAGAACATCCCGCGGATGCTGCCCAAAGGGCTGCGCGCGAAGGTAAAACTGGGAAGCTGGCCGGTGCATGAGATATTCAGGATGATCGCGCAGGAGGGCGGCATAGGAAACAGCGAAATGTACAACATCTTCAATATGGGCATCGGGATGGTGCTCGCTGTTGATAAAGGCGATGCGGATAAGGTTCTCGCGGACGCTAAGGCCAATGGTGAGTCCGCCTATATCATCGGAGAGGCGGAGAACGGCGAAACGGGGGTAGACCTATGCCTGTAAAATCCCTCTGCGTGATGGTTTCGGGCGGAGGATCCAACCTGCAGTCCGTCATGGACGCGATAGCGCGCGGGGAGATAAAAGCGCGCATAGCGCTGGTGCTCTCGAGCCGTGAGGACGCCTATGCATTGACGCGGGCAAAAAATGCAGGCATCCCTACACGGGTGGTCGCCCCGTCCTCATACGGCAGCCGGGAGGCGTTCGACCAGGCCGTGCTGGAAGCCTTGGAGGCCTCGGGCGCGGATTATATCATTCTTGCGGGATACCTTTGCCTCCTGGGCGGCAATATCATAGGAAAATTCAAAAACCGGATAATAAACATCCACCCTGCACTGATCCCTGCCTTTTGCGGTAAGGGGTACTATGGAGAAAAGGTGCATAAAGCCGTCCTCGAATACGGCGCAAAGGTCTCGGGAGCGACAGTCCACTTCGTGGATGAGGGGACGGATACAGGGCCCATCATCCTGCAGACGTGCGTCCCCGTGCTGGATGAGGACGACGAGCATACCCTGGCGGCGAGGGTGCTGGAAAAAGAGCACGAGCTCCTGCCCAAAGCCGTAAAACTTCTCACCGAGGGGAAGCTGAGAATCGAAGGGCGCAGGGTGCGCATCACGGGCTGAAAGGCGGTTTAAATATGGTCAAAAGGGCTTTCCTGAGCGTCTCGGATAAAACAGGCATCGAAGTTTTTGCGCGGGGCCTGTCAAAAGCGGGCGTAGAGATCATTTCGACGGGCGGGACGGCTGCTGCACTGAAAAACGCAGGCATCCCCGTGACCGAAGTATCCGAAGTCACCGGCTTTCCCGAATGCCTGGATGGCAGGGTCAAGACGCTGCACCCCAAGATACACGGCGGCATCCTTGCGATACGCGAAAAGGGAGAGCACATGGCGCAGCTGAAGAAACTGGGGATCAAGCCAATAGACCTTGTCTGCGTGAACCTTTATCCATTCAAAAAGACGATACTGAAAGAAAATGTCCTTCTTGAAGAAGCCATTGAGAATATAGATATCGGCGGGCCGTCCATGCTGCGCGCCGCAGCGAAAAACTGGCAGGACGTGGTGGCCATTACGGACGTCGAGGATTACAGCAGGGTTTTGACCCACATAGAAAACGGGGAGGACGTACCGAGTGAGGAGAAATTCAAGCTGGCTGCCAAGGTATTCGAATATACTGCTGCCTATGATGCGCTGATCGCCGCGTTCCTCCGGGAAAAAAGCGGCAACCCCGCCTTCCCTGAAAAGCTTACCCTGACCTACGAGAAGGTACAGGACATGCGCTACGGCGAAAACCCGCACCAGAAGGCAGTTTTTTATAAGGAGATCGGGGCGCCCGCCTGCTGCCTGCACCATGCGGAGCAACTGAACGGGAAAGCACTTTCCTACAATAACATCAACGACGCCAATGGGGCGCTGGAGCTCTTGAGAGAGTTTTCCCGCCCAACTGCGGTGGCGGTGAAGCATGCCAACCCCTGCGGCGTGGCGAGCGCAGAAAGCATTTACGAGGCCTACATCAAGGCCTATGAAGCAGACCCCGTTTCCATCTTCGGCGGCATCGTAGCCGTCAACGGGGAAGTGGATGAGAAAACCGCGCTTGAGATGAATAATATATTTCTTGAAATCATCATCGCGCCATCCTATACGCCCGGTGCGCTGGAAGTATTGATGAAAAAGCAGAACCTCAGAGTCTTGAAGCTTCCCGGAATCAATGCACCGCTCCCGCACGGCGCACTTGACATGAAAAAAGTGATGGGCGGGCTGCTGGTGCAGGAGCGGGACTCTGTTATCTATGATGAAAACGAATTTAAGGTCGTAACGAAGCGAGCGCCTGCCCCGGAGGAAATGACAGACCTTAAATTTGCATTCAAAGTGGTCAAATATACACGCTCCAACGGCATCGTCATAGCCAAAGGCGAGAAAACACTGGGTATCGGGCCGGGGCAGACAAATCGGATCTGGTCGGTGAAGATGGCCATCGAGCGCAGCGGCAGCGAAGCCCGCGGGGCAGTGCTCGCATCCGACGCATTCTTCCCCTTTTCGGACTGCGTGGAGGAGGCGGCAAAGGCGGGCATCACAGCGATAATCCAGCCGGGGGGCTCCATACGCGATGAGGACAGCATAAAAGAGTGCGATAAACACGGTATCGCCATGGTGGTTACCAGCGTAAGGCATTTCAAACACTGAGTGATTTGATTTATGGGGGATGGAAAAGATGAAAATTCTTGTTGTTGGCGGCGGCGGCAGGGAGCACGCGATCATATGGAAGCTGAAGCAGGGGAAGCGGACGGCGAAGGTCTTCTGTGCGCCAGGCAACGGCGGCATTGCGTCTCTTGCTACCTGTATTGACTATAAAGCTACCGACATTGAAAATATCATCAAATTTGCCAAGAACGAAGGAATAGACCTGACCATCGTAGCACAGGACGACCCGCTGGCGCTTGGCATGGTGGACGCGCTGGAAAAGGAAGGCCTGCGCGCGTTCGGCCCAAATAAGGCAGCGGCGCAGATAGAAGCCAGCAAATCCTTTGCCAAGGGATTGATGAAAAAAAACGCCATCCCCACGGCCGCTTACGAAGTCTTCGATGATGCTAAAGCTGCCAAGGCCTACCTCGCGGGATGCACCTTTCCCATTGTGGTAAAAGCCGACGGGCTGGCGCTGGGAAAGGGCGTTTTCATCTGCGATAACGCCGCAGAAGCCGTCAAAGCGGTGGAAAACATAATGGTTGCCAAGGCATTCGGCAAGGCGGGCGACCGCATCATCGTAGAGGAGTTCCTTTCGGGACACGAGGTCTCGGTGCTGGTTTTTACAGACGGCAAAACAGTGCTCCCAATGGAGAGCAGCCAGGACCACAAGAGGGTGTTTGATTTTGACCAGGGTCCCAATACCGGCGGTATGGGAGCTTTCTCTCCCAGCCCGTACTACACGGCCGAAGTAGAGAAAGAAACGATAGATAAGATAATCATGCCTACGGTGCGCGCCATGGCTCTGGAGGACTGCCTTTTCAAAGGTGTACTGTACTTCGGGCTGATGCTTACGAAAAAAGGGGTAAAAGTGCTTGAATACAATGCGAGGTTCGGAGACCCCGAAACGCAGGTGATCCTCCCACGGTTGAAAAACGAGCTTCTGGACGTAATGGATGCAGTGATTGACGGGCGTTTAGACCAGATACAGCTGGAGTGGGACAGCCGTGCGGCGGTATGCGTCATCATGGCCTCGGCGGGATACCCCGGGCAGTACCAGAAGGGGTTCGAGGTGATGGGCCTTGATACTATCGCAATGCTGGAAGACGTGATGGTATTCCATGCGGGGACTCAAAGAGAAGGCGAACAGATCTTTACCAGCGGCGGAAGGGTTTTGGGCGTGACGGCACTGGGGGATACACTGCGCCTCGCTGCGGACAAGGCCTACACAGCGGTGCAGAGGCTCAGCTTCGAAGGAGCGTATTTCAGAAAAGACATTGCGATGGAAAGATAAGAATTGTGAGGGGGGCTGCGGGTATTTGGGAAAGGGGTTTCACCCCTCTTCCCAAACCCACACCCCGAGTTAGGAAGAGTTACTGCATCTGATTAAGCTGATTGCAAGGACGGATTGCCGCGTCGCGAGTGCTCCTCGCAATGACAGATTGTGGGGCGTGGGAGAGGTTATATAGCGGTTATAAGAGCGGTTATTAAGCGGCAGAGGAGATTTTCCGAGATGGGTTTGAATACTGGATTGATCATGAATTTCTAGAACAGATAAATGGGTTAAACCGTTAAAATATTGGTTATAAACTTCTTTAGGGGGCTTGAAGGTGTGAGGGAAAAGAAAAAATGGTCGAAGATAAGGATAGCCATTTGGGTTTTCTTCCTGACCATTGCCGGCGTAGCCCTGGTGCTTGTCGGCATCACTATTTATGTCATGCTTTCGCCGCAATCTCTCATCGTAAGCGCCGAAGCGGCGGAAAAAGCGCAGTGCGTCATCGTGCCGGGCTCCCACGTGACCGGCGATGTTCCCTCTAACACTCTGAAGGACAGATTGATTGTCGCAAAACAGCTTTATGATATGGGCAAGGTGGAAAAGATACTGGTCTCAGGGGATCACAGCAGCGATAACTACGACGAAGCCAACACCATGCGCAATTACCTGCTGGACCTGGGCGTACCTCCTGAGGATATCTTTATGGACCACGCAGGTTTTGATACGTACCAGACGATGTACCGCGCCAAAACCATATTCCAAGTTGAGTCGGCCATCGTGGCGACGCAGGACTTCCACCTGCCGCGCGCGCTTTTCATTGCGCAGAATCTGGGCATCAAGGTGCAAGGCGTATGCTCAAGCTTGCGCACCTACGGGGGCGAAGTGGTATGGTGGCTGCGCGAAATCCCAGGCACATGGAAGGCATTCTGGGAAGTGTACATAACGAAGCCGCTGCCAACATATCTCGGCGACGCCATCCCCATCAGCGGAGACGGTCGGATGACGGTGGATGAAGAAAGTGAATAAATCGAGGACAACAAATATCCTGCTGAAAAAACAAGAAGGGCTTAAGCCCTTCTTTTGTAGAACTATTGTTAATTCGATTATAAGAATTTTATGATATCCTGAAAGCCCCTTTTATCGCGGCGATGGCTTTTTCATCGTCGCCTTTATGCACGCAGAGGGATATCTTGGTTTCGGACGTGGTGACGGCGGCGATCTCTATGCCATTTGAGGAGAGCGCCGAAAATGCGCGGGCGGCGACGCCGTACCGGCGCTCCATGCCCGCACTTTCCATAGTAAGCTTGACCATATCGGACATGACGAGCATTGCGGCTTTCTCGCAGCCGGCAAGAACGGGTTTCAGTGCCTCCTGCGCGGCTTTCAGGTCTTTTTTCGGCAGGGAAAAGGTCAGTTCCATAAAGCCCTGCACAGGGCAGGTCTGGCTGATCATGTCCACACTGATATTCTTTTCCGCTACTGCAGAGAAGACGCCGGCGATGACACCGGCGCTGTGCGGCAGCTGTGCGAGGGTCAAAAGCGCCTGCCCGTCTTCGCGGTATATCGTGGTGATCTCATGCTTCTCGCTGATGATGTCTTTCATCGTGTAGAGCTTGGGCGGCTTGCCGCTCACCCAGGTGGCAGCCCGCAGCGCACCTTGGGCAAAGATCCTGCGTGACTGCGCGATGTGGGTGACCTCGATCACCTCATCCTGCCCTATGAAAAGCACTTGGTGCTCGCCTACGATATTACCGCCGCGGATGGCGTGGATGCCTATCTCGCGGTTCATACGCCGCTGGTCTTTGCTGTGCCGTCCGTAGATGTATTCTTTTTTATCAATGAAGGGCTCATTCAACGCCGCGGCAAGCGCGAGCGCAGTGCCGCTGGGGGCATCCACTTTCCTATTGTGGTGCTTTTCGATGATCTCGATGTCATACGCATCGCCGAAGAAGGAAGCGGCCTTTTTCACCAGATCTATCTGGAGGTTGACGCCGGGAGACATATTCGCCGAAATGAAAATAGGCGTCTTCGCTGACTGTGCTGCGATGTATTCCATATCCTTATCTGAATAGCCAGTGGTAGCCAGCACGACGGCAGCGCCTGCCTCATGCGCAAAGGAGAGCACGCTCCGGAGCGCAGCAGGCCGGGAAAAATCCACGACGACGTCGGCTTTCACATTGCAATCGGTTATATCGCTGAAGATAGGGAAGGGGGTGGAAAAGACGCTTTTTGCTTTGTCTGCGCCCGCGACTACTTCCATGCCCTGGGTATCCGCGGCTATGGCCAGCAGCGTCTGGCCCATCTTTCCATTGATCCCGTTTATTATGATCTTTGTCATAAGCAAAAACCCCGCTTCAGATTTTAAAACCGTAATCCGAGAGGACGGATTTGAGCTTTATAAGGCTGGCATCCGATATATACGTCAGAGGCGGGCGGAGCGGGCCTACGTCGTAGCCGAGCAGACCGAGCGCCGATTTGACGGGGATAGGGCTGACTTCGAGGAAAAGTGCGTTGTTTAAGGGATTCAGATAAAACTGCATCTCGCACGAGCCCTTGACGTCCCCATCAAGATACATCCGCACCATCTCATGCACCTGCCTGGGCATGATGTTGGCCGTCACAGAGATCACACCCTTGGCGCCCAGAGCCATCAGCGGCAGAACATGGTCGTCATTGCCCGAGTATAGATCCAGGTCGGGACAGAGGCGAGCCATCTCGGTTATCTGCGAGATATTGGCGCTGGCCTCTTTGATACCGCAGATATTGGGGTGGGCAGACAGTTTCTTAAGCGTTTCGGGCACGATGTTGAAACCCGTACGCGCAGGAACGTTATAGATGATTATGGGGATATCCACCGCGTCGGCTACGGTGAAGTAATGAGACACGAGCCCTTCCTGTGTGCACTTATTGTAATACGGCGTGACGATCAGCAGCGCGTCCGCACCGAGCTTGCGCGCCCGGACCGACATGCCAAGCACCAATGAGGTGCTGTTGCTGCCCGTGCCTGCAATGACAGGCACCCTTTTTCTGACTTTTTCCACAGTGAAAGCGATCACAGCATCCCGCTCTTCGGAGGACATGGTAGATGGCTCTCCTGTGGTGCCGCATACCACGATGGCGTCAGTGCCCGAATCTATCTGGAATTCAATGAGCTTTTCCAGCGTCTTGAAATTGATCCCATCTTCATACGTAAACGGGGTGATCAACGCCACTCCCGAACCGGTAAACACACTCACTATTGACACCTCCAGATTTGATAACTCCGATTAATTCTATCATAAAACCATATGCGCCGATACTGATTTATATCAGGCTTCCCACTGGCGGATGAGTTCCTGCGCGATCTGCACCGCGTTGGTGGCGGCGCCTTTTCTTATATTGTCTGCAACGACCCAGAGGTTGACTCCCGAAGCCACGCTCTCATCCCGCCGGATGCGCCCTACGAAGACCTCGTCTTTATCCTGGGCATCAATGGGCATGGGGTAACGATTATTTTTCGGATCATCCACCACTATGACGCCGGGGGCTTTTTCAAGCGCCGCTTTTAATTCGGCAAGATCGAAATCCTTCGCGAATTCCACGTTGATGGATTCGCTGTGCCCGTAAAAAACCGGTACGCGGACGGCAGTGGCCGTGATGCGGAGCGAATAGTCGCCCATGATCTTTCTGGTTTCCTCGATCATCTTGCTCTCTTCCCTGGTGTATCCATTTTCAAGGAAGACGTCAATGTGCGGCAGGCAGTTGCCGAAGATGGGCCAGGGAAATTTCTCCGGCGGCTCGCCCCTGATCCCGCGTTCCAGGTCTGTAAAGCCCTTCATGCCTGCGCCCGATACCGACTGGTAGGTGGAATAAACGATACGCTTTATCTTATATAAATCGTGCAGGGGCTTCAATGCCACTACCGCCTGGATGGTGGAGCAATTGGGGTTGGCGATGATGCCCTTGTTTTTATACATTTTGATATCCTGCGGGTTGACCTCGGGCACGATAAGAGGCACTTCGGGGTCCATGCGCCAGGCGCTGCTGTTATCTATAACGACCGCACCCGCTGCCGCCGCGATAGGGGCAAAATGCAGCGAGGTACCTCCGCCTGCGCTGAAGAGCGCGATATGGATATCTTTGCCCTTGAAGCATTCCTCCGTCAGCTCCAGTACATCGTATTTTTTGCCCATGAAATCTATTTCTTTGCCTGCGCTCCTTGCCGAGGCAAAAAGATAGTATCTGTCTGCGGGCAGATTGCGCTCTTCCAGCACCTGAAGAAACTTCCTTCCCACCATGCCCGTTGCCCCGACCACTGCGATATTGTACTTCACGTTCCATTCCTCCAATTTAATCTTAAGAAAATAAACAACGGCGCCTTTTAACGCCGTCTGACACGGACACTTTTGCATATAGCTTGCTAAAAGCGATATGCCTGTCCGTGTGCAGCTAGCGCTCCATCCAAACTGGACATGAATGACAGTCATACGGCTCTTTGCCGAATGCCCAAGGGGGACGCCTTGCGGGGAACTCTCCCTTTCGGCGGCTTTCCCTTTTGCTGCTCCGCTTTTTGGCACCCGCATGCCAAGCCCGGCAGCTACTGATGAAAGCCGCACCTCTACCTGCAAAAAATATATTGTGCTCTCACGCACGAAAATGCACTTTTTATGATTCTATCACCGGTATGGGGTATTGTCAACGTATAAGATGGAGTATAGAAAAGCTTTGAACGCCATGCTATAATAAAAAAAACCGCTTTCTAAGGCAATATTGATATGCGGCAAATGAATTGGATTATATGATAAAGAAAAGCATTTTTACAGGAAACAAAACAGTACCCTTTGAACAAGAGGGGGATTTCTTTCACAAAAAGGCGTGCTCACACCTTGAAAACAGCAACTATTTCGAGGCGCTTTATTTTTTCCGGAAAGCGCTGCAGAAAGAGCCGGATAACGCAGAGTACAAGTTGGCGCTGGCGCAGACATTCACCGAGATGGGCCATTTTGAGGAATCCAACCGGATCATCGCAGAAATGCTCAGTTCAGGTGAAATTTATTCCGAATGCTATTACGGCATGGGCTGCAATTTCCTCGGGCTGGAAGAGTACGAAAGGGCTGAGGACAGCTTCCGCCAATACCTCAGTGCGGACCCCGAAGGCGAATTTGCCGAAGAGGTAGATGAGCTTTTGGAAGCGGTAGGCGAAGGGTCCAATGCTGACCCGTCGGTCGGTTTGGTAGAAGACAAGCTCCAGCGGCGCGCCTTTGAAGCCAAGGAGCGCATGGACGAAGGGGATTACACGGGAGCTATAGCCATCCTGCAGGGTATAAAACCCAAAAACGAGGAAGAAGCCGTGCAGATACAAAATGGGATATCAATGGCCTATTTTTGCCAGGGGGATTGCGAAACGGCAGTACGGATGGCCAAAAGCGTACTTGCCGAACACCCTAGTGATCTGCACGCCCGGTGCAACCTGCTGCTTTTTGCTCACAGCATGGGGAACGAAGGCGTCAAACAAGAGTGCCTGCAGAACATCACGCCCTGCGAGACGGATGACCCCAAATTGCTCTCCATAATCGCCTATACCCTGTGCGAGACGGGCTGCCACGAAGAAGCGTATTCCCGCCTCAAGAAACTGATGCAATATAAGCCCTACGACACCGAGGTCATCTACCTCTCTGGAGCTGCCGCATACAACAGCGGGCGGTACGCCGAGGCATCGCGCCTGTTTGAACGGCTGCTGGAAATAGACCCCGAAGACTTGGTGGCGTGCTACTATAAAACGCTTGCTTTGAAGTGCCAGCGAGAGAAAACCCAGCAAAGCCTGGCGGAATATTCATACCAGCTGCCTTATGACCAGGTGATCCAAAACATCCGGCGTATAAATGAGATCATAAAGATAGGCCCTGAACACATGGAATCGCTCTGGAAGAAAGATGAAGAGTTCCAAGCGCTCATGAAATGGGGCATGAGCTTGAAGGATATGACCATCAAGCGCGCTATACTTGAATTGATTTCGTCTTTCGGGGATGCGCGAGCCCAGAAGACGCTGCGGGCTTTCATCTTCAAACGTGAGGAGCCGGATACTCTTAAAAACGACGTATTCACCATGCTCAAGTACATGGGCGCACGGGAGCCCTATATCGCCTACATCAACGGCAAAGTGGTCGAAGTGCGGGTAAGCGTATTCAACCAGAGCGGGCGCCCCATGCCGGCCGAGTATTCTGCTGTCATCCGTTTGGCCATGAGAAACATGGAAAAAAGGCGGGACGAGACCTTTTCAGCCAAAGCGATGGAGATATGGGAGAAATTCATCGCTGCGCAAGGGGAAAAGCTTCCCAAGCTTTTTGATCACGGGGCGTGGGCTGCAGCGCTGGAATACTATACTTGCACGCAGCTGAACATCAAGGCCAAAAAGTTCGAGATCTGCAAGGCATACGGCACCAGGGCGTCTTTCATGTACAAGCGGCTGGCCGAGATAAAAAATACCCTCGAAAAAGGGGATTGACATGAAAACAATAAACCTGGATGTGAAATTCAAGGAATACTTAGCCGCCCTGGCCGAAAATGCCGGCGAAGATGAACAAAGGATCGCCGAGCTTGGAGACACTATACCTGAGCTTTACATGGAGTGGCTGGATTCGCCGAAGGATTTTTTGGAGGGCAAATCCCCCAACGCTTACTTTGGCAAATTGGGAAGCCGCTCTCTTTTTTCATTATTCGAGGCCTATATAAAAGAAGGAACGCCGCTCCCCGAACCGCTCTTGAACGCCATCGTAGAAAAAGGAAAGGAAGCCGAGGATTATCTTATCGGTACCTTCAAGACAGCAGCCCAAATATACCCTTCGGTGGAAAAAGCCAGCGAGGCGAGAATATTTGCGCTGGAGATACTGACAGAGATGCAGTCTTCTGCCCATAAGCAGATATGCCTCGACATCATTGCGGGCATGACGCATAGTGAGGACGCCGAAGCACAGAAGGCAGCGGAGGCGCTGCTGATAACGGGGGAGCAAGAAGCCAAAGAGCCGCTGCTTCACCTCCTGGACAGCACCGATAACATCCACTGCATCCGGTGCTGTATGGATATCCTTTCAGACTTTACCTGCGACGAGCGCGTACTTGCCCGCCTGACTGAGCTTTTTAAGAAAGACCGCGGCGCAAGGGCATTCTATGCTTTCTGTCTTGGCAAGTATGGAGACGAGAGAGCACTGCCGCTGCTCCTTTCAGCGCTTGAGGCGCCGGATATCTCCTATTACGAGTATACGGCAGTTAGGAACGCCGCCGAGGAACTGGGTGCGGATGATATCCCGGAACGCACGTTCGACGGCGATATGGATTATGAGAAGATGAAGCAGGAAGAACTTTAAAAACTATTTGTTGCGTATGAAGATTTCAAAAAGGGGCGGGGAGGGGCATCTCGGCTGCACTTTCGAAATGGTGGTTAACAGCATGCATATCAAAGGCATCCCTGAAAATGAAATACGCCCAAGGCGGGCAGAAAACAATAGGGGCGCAAAGCATAGATGGATAAAACCAAGGATGGTCTCTTTACCGGACTGATGGCATCATGCGCCTTCGGGCTGGAGGGCGTTCTGGCGGCGGAAATCCGCGCACTCTCCATGGAAGGCGTTTCTGTAAGCGATGCGCGAGTAACTTTTTCGGGTGCGATGGATGAGGCGATGAAGGCCAATATGTACCTTCGCACGGCGGACAGGATTTACCTCATCCTTTCGCAGTTCCCAGTAGAGAGCTTTGACATGCTCTTTGAGGGGGTACACGCGCTGCGATGGGCGGAAATCCTGAGCAGCGATGCTGCGTTCCCTGTGCGGGCAAAGTCTGTCCACAGCCGGCTTTTCAGCGTGCCCGACTGCCAAGCCATCGCCAAAAAGGCAATAGTTGAAAGCTTAAAACGCACCTACCATAGTGACTGGTTCCCCGAAACGGGGCCTGTTTACACCATTGATGTAGCGCTGCTTAATGATATCGCAACTATATCGCTGGATACCAGCGGCGTGGGGCTGAACCGGCGCGGTTACCGCGCAAGAACTGCTGAAGCCCCCCTGCGTGAAAACCTGGCGGCGGGACTCATCCTCCTTTCGGGGTGGCGGGGAGACAAACCCTTCCTTGACCCTTTTTGCGGCTCAGGCACCATTACCATTGAAGCGGCGCTTATAGGAACAAATATCGCGCCCGGGCTGTTGCGTAACTTTGCCATAGAGGGATGGGCGCAGGCGGAACCCCGGATCTGGGCAGAGGAAAGGGAAAAGGCAAAAGAAGGCATACGGTGTGAAAAGCCCGCCATATATGCTTCAGACATTGACGGAGATGTTATCGGGATTGCAAAAGAAAACGCTGCGCGTGCCGGCGTTGATTTCATCCGGTTTTTGCAGGCACCTGTTGCTTTAGTTAAAACCGAAGGAAAAAGGGGCACCATCGTATGCAATCCGCCTTACGGTGAACGGACGGGGGACATGAAGCAGGTGCACAGGGCGTGCAAAGGCCTCGGAGAGCTCTTTACCGCATCCGGGGATTGGACGTGCTGTGCGCTAAGCGCATTCCCCGATTTCGAACGGTGGTTCGGTAAGCAGGCAGACAGAAAAAGGAAACTCTATAATGGGAACATGAGATGCGATTATTACCAGTATTATCCGAATCTCAAGAAAAATAAAACAATTTGATGATAAGGTGGTAGAAATGCTATGAGCAGCATCCGGGACATTTCGCTTGCTCCAGTTGGACAGCAGAAGATGGAATGGGCGTGGCAGTACATGAAGATATTGCAGTCCATTCAAAAAGAAGCCGAAAAGGAGAAACCCCTTGACGGCCTCACGCTCACCGTAGCCATCCACATTGAAGCAAAGACGGCCAACCTCTGTCGTGTTCTGAGAAGCGCTGGCGCGGAAGTTATCCTGACCGGCTGCAACCCCCTATCCACGCAGGACGAAGTGGTGGCGGCGCTGGTTGCAGACGGTTTCGAGGTCTTTGCTTGGCGGGGTGCCACCGCAGAAGAGTACGAAATGCATATCGAGCAGGCGCTCTCATACCGCCCGCACGTGATAATTGACGACGGGGGAGACCTCGTAGCCATGCTGCACGGGAACAGGCCGGATCTTGCCGCCCGCGTCATCGGAGGGTGCGAGGAAACGACCACGGGCGTGATGCGCCTCAGGATACGGGAGCGGGAAGGGACGCTCGCTTTCCCCATGTACGCCGTAAACGATGCGCGCTGCAAGCACCTCTTTGACAACCGCCACGGCACAGGCCAGTCGGTGTGGGACGCGATCATGCGCAACACGAACATGATCATTGCAGGCAAAAACGTGGTGGTCGCGGGCTACGGCATGTGCGGCAGGGGGGTAGCGCAGAAGGCGCGCGGCCTCGGCGCGCGGGTCTTTATCTGCGAAGTTGACCCGGTGCGCGCTCTTGAAGCCGCGATGGATGGGTTTTTTGCCGTGTCCATGGATGAGGCGGCTGGAGTGGGAGACATATTCATCACTGCGACTGGATGCAAGGATATTATCAGAAAAGAGCATTTAATGAAGATGAAGGACGGGGTGCTTCTATGCAACGCGGGGCACTTCGACGTGGAAATCAATAAGCCCGACCTCTATGCGCTTAGCAAGGAAGTGGTAAAGCGCCGCCCAAATATTGAAGGGTTCGTTCTCCACGACGGGCGGGTGCTGAACCTCATCGGCGAGGGGCGTTTGGTGAACTTAGCGGCAGGGGATGGACACCCCATCGAGATCATGGATATGAGCTTTGCGCTGCAGACGCTCTGCGCCATTGATATGGCCGAAAACGGAAAGGGGTACGCGAAAAAGGTGCTCTCCGTGCCCGCGGAGATGGATACCAAGGTGGCGCGGCTGGCGCTTTCTGCGATGGGCGGGAGCGTGGATAAGTTGAGCCCGGAGCAGGAGAAGTATATGGGAAAATGAGGGTACACATCATACAATGTAATCCAAATTAAATGATTTATTGACAGAAATTATTTGGCTATTTTTTTGTCTTTTATAAGGAGTATAATATATATAATTCAATTGGAAGGTATTATTATGATAGAAAAGTTTAGCTTCTATTAATAAGAAACATCGGAATTATCCCCTGAAATACCCAGTTTATAATAATACATTAATTAGAAATTAATATATAAAACACAGCTTCAAAACAACATATGCATAAAGAAACTTATTCGACATAATGAAGTAATAATCAAAATAAAAGATAAAGTGTGGTTAAATTATGCATATATCCGAATGGATAATACGTTCTACGGCTAGGATTGAATGCACTAAAAGAGATGGCAAGTGTAGCATTGGAACAGGTTTCTACTTTATGTTTTATGACAATTTTAAACAAAGGATTCCTGTATTGGTTACGAACAAGCATGTTATAAAGGATTCCTTTCAAGGGAAAATTCATGTTTCTATCATGGATAATAATCAGAATCTAATTATTGGGAGATATGAGACAGTTATCATAGATGATTTTGAAAATAAGTTTATTATGCACCCTGAAGATAATATTGATTTATGCATCTTACCTATGTTCGAATCTATCAAACGTGTGAGAAAACCAGGTGAAGAAGTCTGTTTTGCACCCTTTACAGCTGAACAAATTCCAGTTGGAACTTGGAAAGATGAACTAAAAGCAATAGAGGAGATAATAATGGTAGGGTATCCTAGTGGAATATGGGACGATATTAATAATTTGCCCATAATAAGACGGGGAATAACTGCTACACCAATAGGCGTTGATTATTGTGGTAATAAAGAATTTCTGGTTGATGTAGCTTGCTTCCCAGGTTCTAGTGGTTCACCAGTATTAATATTTAATGACGGTATATATACAAAAAAAAGTGGCGACACAATAATAGACAACCGAATTTTATTTATAGGTATTTTAAGCAAACTATACCAAACTATTCAAGGAACTATTAAAAAAATTGACTTACCAACGACATATGAAGCGCAGGTACAAATGCCGATAAATTTAGGAATAGCCATTTCAGCTGAAAAAGTTCTTGATTTTAATGACATCTTACTTGGCATGCTTAAATGTTAAAAATTTTTCGTAGCCATTTATATTAAAAAACGCTTCATTTCATAAAATATTAGGAATGGTTATTTGAATCGAAACGTAAAAATATATCCAAATCCCTTTGGTAGCACATCTAAATATTTAATTAAAGCAAACTCGTTTGATTACCTTCTTCTTTGTATTTACGTTCTGCTTTTTTAAACGTTGCCTCTGGTGCTATTCTTGGATATTCAATTTGCTTTCCATTGAATAATTCTTCAATGGTTATAATTTGCAATTTGGGATAGTGCTTATCTGGGAAGTATTCAGGTGTATATATTCCAGCAGTAGCAGCTTCCTCTAACATTGGTCTCGTTGGCTCTTGAAGTGTAATAAGAACTCCAATTGTTGCCTTTTCTCGCTCCAATACTCCCTTTAAATCTCTTATCTGGCTTACGGTAACATGACCACCTTTTACTGAAATAATAATAATCTTTGCATTGTCGGAACTGTCGTCAAAGAAATTAATATAACCGTCAATTCCAGTATCCGCACCTTTTTTCTTATCATGTGCTGGTCTCGCACCAACTAAACCAAGTGCCCACCATTCA
>JAUYED010000084.1 GCA_030691525.1 Bacillota bacterium
ACTTCACCTATGAAGTCTCGCGCTCGATGGCGGCGTGCTAAGGCGCCAAACTGGTGGTGGACGCTTAGCAGGGGATAGAGGCGCAGACGCTGGCCAACGTGTACCTCGCGCTTGACCATAACCTTGAGATCGTGCCTGTCATCAATAAGATAGACCTGCCTTCGGCAAGGCCCGAGGCGGTGCGCTCGGAGATAGAAAATATCATCGGCCTGCCCGCCGCAGACGCGCCGCTCATATCTGCCAAAGAGGGAATAGGCATCGAAGATGTCCTAAAAGCCGTCATAGAAAAGATACCCCCGCCGGCCGGGGATGAAAGCGCGCCACTGCAGGCGCTCATTTTCGACTCGGTCTATGATAATTACAAAGGCGCGATCTCCTTTGTTCGCGTGATGCAGGGGGAAGTCCGGCCGGGTGTGCGATTAGTGATGATGTCCACCAAAAAAGAATTTGAAGTGACGGAAGTGGGGGTCTTCTCACCACGGCTCGTTCCCGTTGACCGGCTCTCGGCTGGGGATGTGGGCTATATCGCAGCCAGCGTCAAAAACGTCGCGGATACCCTGGTGGGTGATACCATCACAGATGCTGAAAGGCCGGCTGCTGTACCTCTGCCCGGTTATAAAAAAGCAACGCCCATGGTCTTCTGCGGCATTTACCCCGCCGACGGAGCCAAATATTCAGACCTCAAAGACGCCCTCTATAAGCTTCAGCTCAATGACGCCTCCCTTTCCTTTGAGCCCGAAACGTCTGCGGCGCTGGGTTTCGGATTCCGGTGCGGCTTTTTGGGGCTTCTGCACATGGAGATAATACAGGAACGGCTGGAAAGGGAATTCGACCTTGACCTTGTTACCACCGCCCCAAGCGTCATCTACAGAGTCACAAAGACAAACGGAGAAGCCCTCACACTGGACAACCCGACCAACATGCCGCCCGCGCAGGAGATACAGTTCATCGAGGAGCCGGTAGTGAATGCGCATGTCATGACGCCTACCGAGTACGTCGGGGCCATCATGGACCTCTGCCAGGAAAAGCGCGGCGTCTTCAAGGATATGAAATACCTGGAGCAGACACGCGTCATGCTGCACTATACTCTGCCGCTGAACGAGATCATCTATGACTTCTTTGACGGGCTGAAATCCCGCACCAAGGGTTATGCCTCGTTTGATTACGAGCTGGAAGGGTATATACGCTCGGACATGGTGAAGCTGGATATACTGCTGAATGGGGAGGTGTGCGACGCGCTTTCCATCATCGTCCACAAGGACAAGGCATACGCGCGCGGCCGCTCCATCACGGAGAAACTGAAAGACCTCATCCCACGCCAACTTTTCGAGATACCCGTACAGGCCGCCATCGGAGGCAAGGTCATCGCACGCGAGACTGTGAAAGCGCTGAGGAAAGACGTGCTGGCCAAGTGCTACGGCGGGGATATCACGCGGAAAAAGAAGCTGCTCGAAAAGCAGAAGGAAGGCAAGAAGCGCATGCGCAAGATCGGCTCGGTGGAAGTGCCCTCCGAGGCCTTCATGGCCGTGCTCAAGATGGATTGAATTATGGGAAAGCCGGGGCTTTATATCCATATCCCTTTCTGCGTGAAGAAGTGCGCCTACTGCGATTTCCTCTCCTTTGCCGGCAAAGAGGACTATATGGGGCGCTATGCCAGCGCTGTCATTGAAGAAGCGCGGCTGTGGAATTCAACTTATAAAGATATGGAGTTTGCTACCGTATATATCGGAGGGGGAACGCCCTCCTTTTTGCATCGCGGGCTTATTTCCCGGGTCCTCAACGGCTGCAGGGAGCATTTAAACGTTGTTGAAAACGCCGAAACGAGTATAGAGGCCAATCCCGGGACGCTGACGGCTGCCAAGCTGGATGAATACCTCGGATGCGGCATCAACCGCCTCAGCATAGGGGCGCAATCCTCCAGCGACCGGCTGCTGGCGCTTCTTGGCAGGGCGCATACCAGAAAAGATTTTTTCGCTGCGTACAGGATGGCAAGGGAAGCCGGATTCCGCAATATAAATATAGACCTTATCTTCGGCCTGCCTACGCAGACCGCCGCCGAATGGGAAAGCACGCTTGAAGAAATCCTTTCATGCAGCCCCGAGCACGTTTCGTGTTACGGGCTGAAGCTGGAGGAAGGCACTCCCCTGCAAAAAGCGTGCCTTGCCGGAGAATATCTTCTGCCGGACGAGGAGGAAGAACGGGGCATGGCGGATTTGGCGCGAAAGGTGCTGGACAGGCAGGGATACCGCCGCTACGAGATATCCAACTATGCCCAAAAGGGGTTCGAGTGCAGGCACAACCTCAACTACTGGGACTGCGGGGAATACTTAGCGCTGGGGCTGGGCGCTCATTCGTGCGGAAGGGATGGCGAAAGCCGCCTGGTGCGGTGGGAAAACCGGAAAGATCTTCAGGGATATATCGAAAGCGTCGAAGCGGGACAAAAACCGGTGGAAAAGACGGCTGTCAGCGAAAAGCCAGACGAGATATTTGAATATATCATGCTGCGGCTTCGGCTGACCGAAGGCGTCGTCTATGAGCAATACCGGTCGAGGTTCGGACAGGATTTCCTTGAAAAGTTCGGGGAAAAGGCGGGAACGCTCGTCCGGCAGGGGCATGCGAAAGCGAATAAAAGGCGTTTCTATCTCACCCCGAAGGGCATGGACGTGCAGAATCCGGTCTTGCTTTTCCTGCTGTCCCAAACACCGTGAATCAGGGCCTTACAGTCTTGACAAAAGCCCCGTCTGGGTGATATTTTTAATGAGTGTTGGCACTCTGCCAGTATGAGTGCTAACGCATGCCAACGGAGGGGACATCGGTGGAACTTGATGAGAGAAAAAAAGCCATACTGCAAGCGATCATAGATGATTATATCGTGACCGGCGTGCCGATCGGCTCCCAAACCTTCTGCCAGAAATATATGAAGGGGCTGTCTCCGGCTACCATCCGCAACGAAATGGCCGGGCTTGAGCAAATGGGCTATCTTGCGCACCCGCATACCTCCGCCGGCCGTGTGCCGCTGGAGAAGGCCTATCGCCTTTATGTTGACAGGATGATGAGGATATCGCCTCTGAAAAAAAGCGAAGTGGAGCTCATTTGCAGCTACTTTGCGCAGAAAATGGATGAAGTGGAGCAGGTGATCAGCCGGACGGCCAGCGTACTTTCGGACACGACCAATTGTATCTCGATGGTGCTTGCGCCTCAGCTCAAACTTGTCAGGATAAAAGCCATCCAGCTTGTGCTGGTAACAGAAGATAAAGCCCTGGTGCTGATAATCACAGACTCGGGCATCATCAGGGATGCTTTTATCAGCATCTCCAGCGGGATTGATGCCGGCTACCTGCAGATGATATCCAATATGCTGACGGAGAAACTGCATGATCTGAGCACTTCCGAGGTGGACGAAGCATTTATGGAAATGTCCAATTCCATCGTGGAGCATACGCGCTTCTTCCATTCCGTAGTGGACGCGCTGAGGGAAAAGATCCAACCCTCGGAGCAGAGAGACGTCATACTCGGTGGCACGAACAATATTTTCAAGTATCCCGAGTACTATGATATCAGGAAAGCAGGTGACCTGCTGCAGGCGCTGGAAACCAAGGACATCCTTTTCAAGCTGCTTTCAAAAGACAGCGATATGAAATTTACCATAACCATAGGCGCTGAGAACGAGTACGAGCAGGTGCGCGATTGCAGCGTAGTCACTGCCACCTACAGTGTCAGCGGCCGGAAGCTGGGTTCCTTCGGGGTCATAGGCCCTATCCGGATGAACTATGGCAAAGTGGTACCCATCTTAGGGTGTATCGGCTCCTGCCTCAACGAGATGCTTTCAGGCATAGGCGAACCACAGAGGAGCAGCAAATGATTTTGGCATAGTAATATGGAGAGAAAGAAAATGACAGAGGAAAAGAAAGAAAAAAAGCCCTTGCATGAGAGCGAAGCGGCGGAACTGCCCCCCTGTGCCGGTTGCAGGGGAGCGGAAACGGACAAGGGGACGTGCCAGGGCGAAATATTTGAAAACGACCTTGCGGTCGCGCTGCACGCTCTGGAAAAGGTGCGGAGTGAACGCGACGAATACCTTGAGGCCGCACGCCGGCTTCAGGCGGATTTCGAGAATTATAAAAAAAGGAACGTCAATATCAGAACGGATGCATACGAAGACGGGATGGCGCATGCGCTGAAAAACATCCTGCCGGTGCTGGACAATTTGGAGCGCGCCGTATATAACGGCAGCACGCAGGCAGAAGGCGGGGCGCTTTTGGAGGGCATAAACCTCATCTACCGTCAGTTGGCCGAAGCGCTGCAGAAAATAGGCCTTGAGGAGATACCTGCCCTCGGTGAGCCCTTCGACCATGAACTGCACCACGCGGTGATGCAGGGGGAAGCCGGAGAAGAGCACAAGCCCGGCAGGGTATGCGAGGTGCTCCAGAAGGGCTATTGCTTCAAGGGACGCATCCTGCGCCACAGCATGGTCAAGGTGGCGCAATAATACGTAGTTTGAACTGTTTGATATAAATTTTCATAATAAGGAGGAACATTATATGGGAAAGATCATAGGCATTGACCTTGGCACGACGTATTCCTGCGTGGCCGTCATGGAAGGCGGCGAGCCCGTAGTCATACCCAATGCGGAAGGCGGAAGGACTACGCCCTCCGTAGTGGCATTCACAAAAACCGGCGAAAGGATAGTAGGCCAGTCGGCGAAAAGGCAGGCCATAACAAACCCCGACCGGACCATAAGCTCCATAAAGCGGGATATGGGCACCGACAGGCGCATCAGCATTGATGCAAAGCAGTACACGCCGCAGGAGATATCGGCGATGATACTGCAAAAGCTGAAGACGGATGCTGAGGCGTACCTCGGGGAGAAAATAACGCAGGCGGTCATAACCACGCCCGCATACTTTTCGGATAGCCAGAGGCAGGCGACCAAAGACGCCGGGCGCATCGCGGGGCTTGAGGTCATGAGGATCATCAACGAACCAACGGCGGCTTCGCTGGCCTACGGGCTGGACAAGGAGCACAACCAGAAGATACTGGTTTTTGACCTTGGCGGCGGCACATTCGACGTTTCCATCCTCGAGATCGGTGATGGGGTGTTCGAAGTGCTCGCGACAAACGGAAACAACCGGCTGGGCGGGGACGACTTTGACCAGCGGGTGATGAACTATATCGCAGACGAATTCAAAAAGGCGGAGAATATAGACATTCGCTATGACAAGATGGCTATGCAGCGGATCAAGGAAGCCGCTGAAAAAGCCAAGATAGAGCTTTCGGGCATGACGTCCACCAATATCAACCTGCCCTTCATCATAGCGGATTCCACTGGCCAGAAGCATATTGATATGACGCTTACGAAGGCGAAATTTGATGAACTGACTGCAGACCTGGTGGAAATGACGGTCGGCCCCACGCGGCAGGCGCTGAAAGATTCCGGCTTGACTATAGACAAGATAAACCGCGTCATTCTCGTAGGCGGAGCCACGCGGACTCCCTCCGTACAGGAAGCGGTCAAGAAGATCACCGGCAAAGAACCGTATAAAGGCATCAACCCCGACGAGTGCGTTGCTGTCGGCGCTGCCATCCAGGCCGGCGTGCTGGGCGGCGAGATCAAGGACGTGCTGCTTCTGGATGTCACCCCGCTTTCACTGGGCATAGAAACGCTGGGCGGCATATTTACGAAACTGATTGATCGGAACACCACCATACCCACAAAGAAGAGCCAGGTCTTTTCCACCGCTGCCGATGGGCAGGCGAGCGTCGAGATACACGTGCTGCAGGGCGAGCGCGAAATGGCGGCCTATAATAAGACCCTCGGCCGGTTCCAGCTCTCGGGCATCCCGCCTGCGCCCCGCGGCATACCTCAGATCGAAGTTACCTTTGATATTGATGCCAACGGCATCGTCAATGTTTCCGCCAAGGACCTTGGCACGGGCAACGAGCAAAAGGTCACCATCACGGCCACTACCAACCTCAATGAGGAAGAGATAAAAAAAGCCGTGAAAGATTCAGAACAGTTCGCAGCCGAGGACAGGAAACATAAGGAGGAAATTGACACAAAGAACAAGGCCGACGCGGCCATTTACAGCGTTGAGAAATTGCTCCGCGATAGCGGCGACAAGATAGCGCAGCCCGATAAGGATAAGCTGCAGGCGGAGATGGACAAAGTCCGGGCGGCCATGACCTCAGGCAGCATCGAAGCCATAAAGACGGCGGAAGACCAGCTCAATAGAGTCATCTATGATGTGTCTGCGAAGCTGTACCAGACGGGCGCCCAGCAAGGGCCGCAGCAGGAAGCTGCCGGTGGTCCGGGCCCCGGCGACAACGTGAACGCCGAATACAAGGTGGACGGGGATGAGAAGAAGGACACGTGATACACTTAGGGGTTTATACCCTTTATACCCGGCATATCCCCGCGTAAATGGGGATATGCCTTTATCAGGATGATGTTCAAGTAATTTTTTAGAGGTGCTTTTGTTTGTCAAAGAAGGACTACTATGAGGTGCTCGGCCTGCATAAAGGCGCTTCGGAGGAAGAAATAAAAAAGGCGTTCCGTCAGCTGGCCAAAAAGTACCATCCCGACGTCAACACCGACCAAAAGGATACGGGAGCGAAATTCAAGGAGATAAACGAGGCCTACGAAGTGCTCAGCAACCCGCAGAAGCGCCAGCAATACGACAGCCTTGGCCATAGCGCGTTTAACGGGCAGGGAGCCGGCGCCCCAGGGCAGGGTTTTGAGGGGTTTGGAGGGTTTCATGATATCTTTGACTCCTTCTTTGGCGATGTTTTCGGCGGCGGCAGGCAGGAATACCGCCGGACAGGCCCGCAGGAGGGCAATGACCTCCATTTCAGCATGACCATCACCTTTGAGGAAGCTGCATTTGGAACCAGGAAGGAATTTGAGATAAGCCGGCTTGAAAAATGCGACGAGTGCGGCGGTACGGGCGCCAAACCCGGCACGCTGATCAAAGCCTGCCCCACATGCCACGGCACAGGGCAGGTCAGCGTGGAACACCAGACTATGCTTGGGCGGTTCCGGAGCACGCAGCCCTGCAACGCCTGCGGCGGGGAAGGAACGATAATACCAGAGCCCTGCACCGTATGCCGTGGCGCGGGAAGGGCGGGCAGGAAGCGCAAGATCACCATCACCGTACCGGCGGGGATAGACAACGGACAGACGCTCACGCTTCGCGGCGAAGGGGAGGCAGGCAAGAAAGGCGGCCCCCCCGGCAACCTTTTCATCACTGTCAGCATAAAGCCGCATGAGCTTTTCACCAGAAGGGGCTACGACCTCTTTTCGGATATACCTTTATCGTTTGTTACGGCAGCACTTGGAGGCACTATCTCCGTGCCTACGCTGGAAGGCGGAGAAAATTTCGAGGTACCTCCGGGAACGCAGACAGGTGCCGTATTCAAGCTCAAAAACAAAGGCATAAAACACCTCAACGCAAACGCCAAGGGGGACCTGAATTTCAAAGTTGTCGTTCAGGTGCCAAAAAAACTTACCGACAGGCAAAGAGAGATATTGAAGCAGTTCGAAGAACAATCCCCGGGGGAAGAAAAAGGGTTTTTCGGGCGGAAGAAGAACGCCTGATGATAAGACTGATTCAACCCCATAACCAAAATACGTGGAAACCGGCGGTTACTCGAAAGAAAAGTTAAAAACGAATGGGTAGCGCGATGCTACAAGAAAGAGGGCAGATCAGATTAATGGGAGCCCACAGGGTCTTTATTGCTAAAGAAAATATCTGCGGCGGCCGGGCGTGCATCATCGGAGAAGATGCAAAGCATATCGCAACTGTCCTCCGGCTGAAGACCGGGGACAGCATCCTCGTCTGCGATGGGGAAAACGGGCAGTACAGCGCTTCCATCATTGGCGGGGAAAAGGGCGAAATAGAGTTGGCGCTGGGCGAGCATGCTCTCCTTGAAACAGAACCCTGCATCAGCGTCACGATATATCAGGCGCTCCCGAAGCCGGACAAGATGGATCTCATAATCCAAAAATGCGTGGAGCTCGGCGCGTATGCCCTCGTGCCCGTGCAAACCGAGCGAAGCGTCCCGCGGCTCGAAAGTTCAAGCGGAGCAAAGCTGGAAAGATGGCGCAAGATCGCCAGAGAAGCCGCGCGCCAGAGCGGCCGCGGCATCATCCCGCACGTATGGCCGCCTCTGCTTTTCGCGGAAATGAGAGAAAAGGCCGCATCGCATGACATCTTCCTCGCTGCCTACGAAAATGAGGAGAATAATATGCTTGCCGAAGTCATTGCCCGGAAGCGGGACGCAAAAGACATCGGCGTTTTCATCGGCCCCGAAGGCGGGATAGCCCCGCAGGAAGCAGATGCGCTCAGGTCTATGGGCGCATTTTGTGTTTCTCTTGGCAGAAGGACGCTGCGCACGGAAACGGCGGGCATGGCTGTGCTCGCCATGCTGATGTACGAGTGCGGGGAGATGGGGTGCCGTTATTGAAAAAGGCGGCATTTTATACACTGGGGTGCAAAACGAACCAGTACGATACGCAGGTCATGGCGGAGATACTCAGGAAGAATGGGTATGAGATCGTCCCGTTTTCCGATAAAGCCGACGTGTATATCATCAATACCTGCACGGTTACGGCTATGAGCGATAAGAAATCCCGGCAGATGATAAGCCGCGCGCACAGGAACAACCCCGATGCGCTGATAGTGGCCGCCGGGTGCCTGTCGCAGCGGGACCCTTCAGAGACGCTCATGCTTGAAGGCGTGGATATCGTTGCAGGCACGATCGGGAGAGCAAATATCCACGATATTATCCGCCGGGCTGAAAAAAATAAAAAGATCAGCGCTGTTTCAGATATTTTTTCCGAAAACAGATTCGATGAAGCATGCGCAGGCGTCCATGAAGGACGGACGCGCGCGCTCATCAAGATACACGAGGGGTGCGACTATTTCTGCTCGTACTGCATCGTGCCAAGCGTCCGGGGACGTTCCCGCTCACGCCCTGCGGAAAGCATACTGGCCGAGGCGCGGGAGATGGCCTCCAGAGGATACCGCGAAGTGGTGCTCACAGGCATCCAGATCTCTTCATGGGGGCATGACCTGCCGGAGAAACCCGCATTGGCCGGGCTGCTTGAGCGGCTCTGCGCTGTGGACGGAATTCTCAGGATACGGCTGGGTTCGGTGGAATATGGGACGCTGACGGATGATTTTATAGAACGCGCGAGCCGCCTCGATAAGCTTTGCAGGCATTACCACGTGCCGCTGCAGAGCGGCTGCGACAGCGTGCTCCACAGGATGAACAGACGCTATACGGCGGAGGAATACGCCGGAAGGATAGCAAAGCTCCGAAGCGCCATCGGCGATGCCGCCGTCACCACAGACATCGTAGCGGGGTTTCCGGGGGAAACAGAGGAAGAATTTCTTGCGACGTGCCGGTTCGTGGAAAGGATGGCGTTCAACAGGGCGCACGTTTTCCCTTATTCCCGGAGAAAAGGGACGCCGGCAGCCGAAATGCCCGGTCAGCTGCCCGAAAAGACCAAAAGGGAAAGAGCGGGGAAACTCATCGAAATAACAAAAAAGATTGAGAGAGCGTATCTTGAAAACCTGATCGGGACGGTTCAGGAAGCACTCGTAGAGGAAAGCGACGGCTGCTGTATTTCGGGGCATACGGACAGATATGCCCTTGTACGGGCGAAGGGTACAGCCCAGCCAAACGACTTGGTGAATGTCCGCATCAAAAGCGCCGATTCCGAAGCGGCTTATGGTACAATAGAGTAAAAACGGCTTATTAACAAAAAAGGAGATGTTATAAAAATGGAGTGCATCTTCTGCAGGATAGCGGCTGGGCAGATCGGCTCAGACAAAGTTTATGAAGACGACGACATATTTGCTTTCCGGGATATCACTCCCAAAGCACCCGTCCATGTGCTGATCATCCCCAAAAGGCACTATGCTTCTATCCTCGAAACGGGGGAAGACGACAAGATCGTGTGCGGGATGATTGCCGCAGCATCGCGCATTGCAGGCGAGCTGGGCGTGGATAAAGACGGTTTCCGCATCGTCGTCAATACGGGCAGGAACGGCGGCCAGAGCGTTGACCACCTGCACCTGCACCTCCTGGGCGGCCGCGCGATGGGATGGCCTCCGGGTTGAACAGCCCGAATATATTTATTGACATGCCCGAAAACCTTAACTATAATTACATTGTTTGATTTCCCAAGGGGGAAATTTCCCCATCGGAGGGAGGGAAAAGATAATGTCAGTGATACGCGTGGGTGAGAACGAATCCCTCGAAAGCGCGTTGAGAAGGTTCAAGCGCAAGAGCGCTAACGTTTTGGCTGAGGTAAGGAAGAGGGAACACTACGAAAAGCCAAGCGTCAGGCGCAAGAAAAAAGCGGAAGCAGCCCGCAAGAGGAAGTATTAAACCTCAAAGATTCATATATGAGTGCAAAAAACCCGCAGGAAACAGCGGGTTTTTTGTTTAGGGAAGAATATCGGTGCACTTCACCTTGCGCTCTTCTTTTTCGCGCCACGAAGGCATAAAAATAGCCATGAGCGTTTTAACGGCGGTGGTTTTTTGAAAGCCGGGGAAAGAGGGGTAAGGGCGGTATCCAACCTGTTCGACCTGCCAAAGGAAGCGACGCTGGGCCTGCCGCGGATCATCATCCTCGGTCATGAAGAGATGCTGATAGAAAATCATTGCGGCATAGTGGAGTATTCTCCCGAAAAAATAACAGTAGCGACAAAATCAGGCAGCACCTCTGTCACCGGCGGGGAACTCCTGCTCAAAAGCATTGATACTGAAAGGATACACATCACCGGAAAAATAATAACGATCCTTTTCGGGCTTTGAGGGGCGGCGGCATGTTTTCGCGGTTATGGCGTAATTTTATCGGATATGTTATCATAAAAATCGAGGGCTTGTCGCTTGAAAAGCTGATGAATGCAGCTGCGGCCGGTGGGATCCGCCTCATTGACTGCAAACGGCGTGCATATACGCAGATCGAGGCGCAAGTCAGTTTCATCGGCTTTCTGAAGCTTAAAAAACTGCTTGCGGATGCGCCCTGCGTGCTGACAGGGATAAAAAAATGCGGGCTTCCTTTCTTTTTCCTGTCCCTGTGGGAAAGAAAAGGGCTGATATTCGGGGCAGTAGTAAGCGCTATGCTCATATACGCTCTGACATCCTTCATCTGGGTGATAGAGATTGATACCAAGGGCGAAGTGGATGTCGCCGGCATCCAGAGGAAGC